>JAKFYL010000211.1 GCA_021730845.1 Planctomycetota bacterium
GATCGCGCGGCCCTGCGCGGAATGGTTGCCCATCTGAAGCGCGCCGATTGCGTGGCTGTGTTCCCCGAAGGCACGCGCAGCCCCGATGGAAGCTTGGGCGTGTTCAAACCCGGCGCAGCGCTGGTGCAGCGCCAGACGAGCGCGCCGCTCGTGCCGGTCGTGATTCGCCATACGGCCCGGGTTTTTCCCAAGCAGGCCCGTTTTCCAAGGCCCGGAAGGATCGAACTGGAGTTTCTGGCCCCGATCGATCCGGCCCAGGAAAGCCCGCTGGAAGCGGCGCGAGCGGCCATCGCACGCGCTTTGCCCGGGGACGGCAAAGTTTGAGCGGGGCGCTTGAAAAGCCATGCCCCGGCCGTATCCTCGTACGGCCCTGAACGCACCCTGACGTGGTTTGCGCCCGCATGGTTCCAGCGACCGTGGAACTTGGAAGGGAGTGCCGCGACCTTGGGGAGTGTTCTCGCCCCCTGTTTGCAGGAACGCCCTGTTCGCAGGAACGCCTGGATCCGCTTGGAGCGGTCGGATCTCGGCGCTCGGACCCGCTAACCAACACGACCGCTGCCCAGCACCTTTTTTAGTCCTTTCCCAAGCAAATCCTCAATGGCTCTCGTTTCGCGCCGCATCAAACAATTCGAGATCGACCCCGACGAACTCGATCGTCAAATCCAAATCGCCCTGGGCAGCCAAGGCGAACAAGACCTGGCCGACATCCTCACGGCCCAAGTCAAAGACGTCGAGGCCGGAGCCATCGTGCAGGCCCGCGTCGATTCGGTCGACGACCGCACCGGCCTGGTGATCATGGACATCGGCGGCAAATCGGAGGGCTCGATCCCGATCGCCGAGTTTGGAGACACGCTGCCGCGCGCGGGCGATGTTTTTGAGGTGTTCTACGAGGGCCTGGACAAGGACGACAACGCGCTCATCAGCAAGCGCCGCGAAGACCGCATCCGCGCTTGGGACCGTGTGCGGCTCAAGTACAAGGAAGGCGACGACGTCCAAGGCATCGTGCAGCGCAAGATCAAGGGCGGTCTCTTGGTCGACATCGAGGGCGTCAACGTGTTCTTGCCCGCCAGCCAAGTCAATCTGCGCCGTGCCCACGACATCTCGGATTTCCTCAACGAACCGATTCGTGCGCGCATCATCAAGATCGACATGGAGCGTCAGAACATCGTCATCTCGCGGCGCAAGCTGCTCGAAGAGGAACGCCAAAAGGCCAAGGAAGTTCTGCTTTCGGATATTCAGGAAGGTCAGGTGCGCATGGGCACGGTCAAGAACATCGCCGACTTCGGCGTGTTCGTCGACCTGGGCGGCATCGACGGGTTGCTGCACATCACGGACATGACCTGGGGACGCATCAATCACCCCAGCGAAATGCTCAAACTGGACCAGGAGCTGGAAGTCAAGGTCTTGCGCGTCGACATGGAACGCGAGCGTATCGCCTTGGGGCTCAAGCAGAAGCAGGCTTCGCCTTGGGAAGGCATCGAGCAGCGCTATCCGCCGGGCTCCAAGCACGGCGGAGAGGTGGTCAACATCATGTCCTACGGCGCATTCGTGAAACTCGAAGACGGCGTCGAAGGATTGGTGCACATTTCCGAGATGTCGTGGACGCGGCGCATCAACCACCCCAGCGAATTGGTCAAGAGCGGCGACAAAGTCCAAGTCGTGGTGCTCGAGTACAACAAGGACAAGCAAGAAATCTCGCTCGGCATGAAGCAAGCCGAGACCAATCCCTGGAACGTGGTGGATCAACACTACCCTTCGGGAACGGTCATCGAGGGCGTGGTGCGCAACTTGACCTCCTACGGCGCGTTCGTGGAGATCGAAGAGGGCATCGACGGTCTGTTGCACGTGTCCGACATGTCGTGGACGAAGAAGATTTCGCACCCCTCGGAGATGGTCAAGAAAGGGGACAAGCTGCGTTGCGTGGTGCTCTCGATCGACACGCAGAAAAAGCGCATCGCGCTCGGGTACAAGCAACTGGTTCCCGACCCGTGGATGGACCACATCCCCAACAACTACCATGTGGGCGACCTGCTCAGTGGGGTGGTTACCAAGATCACCAATTTCGGCGCGTTCGTGCGCCTAGAGGACGATCTGGAGGGCTTGTTGCACATCTCCGAACTCTCGGACCACAAGATCACCAGTCCTGAAGAGGTCGTGCAGCCCGGCATGAAGGTCGAAGTGCGCGTGATCCGTGTGGATTCCGAAGAGCGCAAGATCGGACTTTCGTTCGTGCACGCGGATTTCGAAGAGAACAAGAGCTTGCCCAAGATTTCGCCGGCCGAACTGGCGGCTCAAAAGGCAGCCGCTACGGCGGCCTTGGAGTCAGAAGGCGAGGCGCCTGCGGTCAAATGACCTCGGGCAGCCGAAGGGGCTGTGGACGCCGACAACGTGCCAGGGCGGCCAATGGGCCGTGCCTGGCGGCTGCTTTCTTGGCGCTAGCGCTCGCAAGCGGCGCCGGCTGCGGAGCGCCAGCGGCCCAGTCGGTGTCCAGTGTGGATGCCCAGCCCCTCGCTGGAGCACGGCGCCCACTTCCCGAGGCCATTCGAGGGCAGGTGGAGCTCTTGCGCGCGGCGCTTGACGCGGGAGAGGACGAACAGGCGCGCTCGATTTTGGAGCATCTCAAGGCCCAAGCCCTTGCCGACGAGGACGCCCAGGGTTGGATCGAGAGCTTTGAGCGGCTACTGACTGGCCGCGAGCTGGCGCGCCAAGTGCGCGCGCGTTTGGCTTCGGGCCCGGTCTTGGATGACCCCTCGCTCCGCCAGCAAGCGCGCGTGCGCCTGTGGCTGGAAATCGAACACAGCTTGCAGGAGGAATTGACGCTTTCCAGTCTGGCCGGCCGAGTCGGGCAAACCCTGGAAATCATCGACCGCGCGGGCTCATTCCAAGTCGACGCTCACAACCAACCGTTCCTGCCCCTAGAGCGCGTACGGGTTCCGCCCGGGATGACGGCCGAGATCGAAGTGGGAGTGTTCGAGCAGCCTCTGCATAGCGCCCTGGCCGTACAGTCCTACTTTCGCATGGTGCTACCTGGGATCCAGCTAGAACTGGGCGAACAAAGCTACAGCGTGCGCGCACTGGAAGTCAGCTCCCTAAGAACCGAGCACGTGACAGCGCTCTTTCCCCTGCAACGGATCGATGCAAGGCCGCTCCTGGAATACTTGCAGCAGCCCAACGTGCACATGCCGGCACTGGTCGAGCGCTTGGTGCGCATCGATCCCGCCTTGCGGGCCGCGGCCTTGGAAGAGCTCTTGGACCAGGCACTGGGGGTGGATCGAGTCGTGTTTGCCGCGCGCTACGCGCCGGCCCTGCGCTGGCTATCGGGCGAACGAGACTTGGGAGCCGAACAGGAGGCCTGGCGCGCTTGGAAGGCGCTGCGGGTCGAGCGCCAAAACGACCCGCGCGGGGCACTTGAGCTGCCCGAGTCCGCGGATGGATCGGGGATCGATCCCATGCTGACTGGCGCCAAGGAGCGCGGACCGTGAGCGCTCGCGAAATCGAATACGGCAAGGAGGCATTCGAGCGCATCTTGGCCTGCTGCGTCGATCGCATCGAAGCAGGCGAACTGCGCGCGCGCCTAGACCAGGCGCGCCAAGAGCAACGCCCTCTGCGCGTCAAGTTCGGCATGGATCCCAGCTCGGCGGACTTGCACGTGGGGCATGCCATAGCCCTGCGCAAACTGCGCCAGATCCAGGAGCTTGGACACAAGCTGGTGCTCATCGTCGGGGATTCGACGGCCATGGTGGGCGATCCCAGCGGCCGCAACAAACTCAGGCCTCAGCTCACGCGCCAAGAAGTGGAGCAAAACTTGGTCACGTACACCGACCAAGCCGCCAAGCTCGTCGACCTGTCGCGGGCCGAGGTGCGGCGCAACTCCGAGTGGTTCGACGCCATGCGCTTCGAGGACGTCCTGCGCCTGGCCAGCAAGATGACCGTGGCGCGCATGCTCGAACGCGACACCTTCCAAAAACGCGTGCAGGACAACGAGCCCATCGGCATCCACGAGTTCCTGTATCCGCTCATGCAGGGCTGGGATTCGGTGGAAATCCGCTGCGACATCGAATTCGGCGGCACGGATCAGTTGTTCAATCTGCTGGTTGGGCGCGAGTTGCAGCGCGTGCAAGGGCAATTGCCGCAGGTCTGCTTGACCCTGCCGCTGATCAATGGACTGGATGGTCGCAAGATGTCCAAGTCCTATGGCAATGCAATCTTGCTCACCGATGCGCCCAACGATGTGTTCGGCAAGACCATGGGCCTGAAGGACGAGGTCATGGCGGTGTGGTTCGAGCTCTTGACCGATGTGCCAGCGGACGAACGCCAAGCGCTGCTGAGCGGCGGCTTTCGCGAGGCCAAGGCGCGGTTGGCCGAGGAAATCACCAGCCTGGTGCACGGCCGCGAAGCAGCCGTGGCCGCGCGCCAGCACTTCGATCGCGTGTTCCGCGATCGCGAGTTGCCCGCGGAAATCCCGCTGGTGGAATACGCACATCCCTGGCCCGCCGGCGGCCTGCCGCTGTCCATCTTGCTGCGCGAACTGGGCCTGGCGGAAAGCTCCTCGCAGGCGCGCCGCCTAGTCGAAGGCGGCGGCGTCAAGCTCGACGGGGAAATATGCCGCGACGCCAACCAGGTCGTCCTGCGGCCGACGATCCCGCTGCTCGTGCAGGTTGGCAAACGCCGCTACTTGCGCCTGGTCGCCAAGTAGCGGGCGCCCGACGCGCTACTTCTTGGGATAGGTCTTGAGCACAAAGCGCGTCCATTCCAGCTCACAGGCCGCACAATCTTGGCCCAGCACCTCGCTCTGGGCCCGCATGCGGCGCTCCAAGTACTGCGCATTGCGCGCCTCCTCTGCGACGACGTTGGGATCGGGCCGGCCGCCCTCGGTCACCATCATCAGGTAGGCGCGCAAGACAGCCGGACCCTTGGAGGCCAAGAATTCGGCCCGCGACCAATAGATCATGTGCTCGCGCGAGGGGATGTCCTCGAACTTGCTTGCCGCGAGCATCTCCTGCCACGGTTGGTAGGCCTTGTGCTCGACCAAGGCGCGCACACGGGGCGCCCAGCGGTAGTGATCGTCGGGCCTCTGGCTGTTCTCCGCACCTCCGCCGTACACGATCCAGCGCTCGTCGATAGCCCGCGCGGCTTGGTGGCTAAGTCCCTCGACCAGCCACATGGGCGCCGAGTAGCCCGAATCGCGCAGGCCCTCGAGGAAATTGTGGGTCAGGCCGTGGGCCAGGGCGCAATACAGGCCAATATCCAGGCCGTCGGTGTAGTCCTTTTGTGCCTCGGCGCAACAACCGTAGAACATCCCGCCGCCTTCGATCCAATGTCGCAGACTGGTCTCGTAGGACAGCGCGAACGCGGCCTGCGTGAATCGTCCCAAGGTGGACTTCTTGGCCGTGAGCAACACCAAGAACTTGTCGGATTGGCCCAGGTACGGCCCGCGCCCCATGAATGGAACACGCGTGTGGATGTCCTTGGCGCCTGGCAAGGGAAACTGATCGTCGGAAAAGCCGGTGAGCGCGCAGAACTTGGCGTACACGTTTTCCAGGCGCTGCGCATACAAGTGCGCGCGCAGCCAGGGATCGAGTTCGCGCGCCGTGGTCTTGAACGCTGGCAGTCGCGCCTTGAGTTGCTTGAGCTCGCTCTCGAGCAGCTTTTTCTCGGCCGCATCACCCTTGGGTTTGTAGCTTCCCAGGGAGGAACCGAGTTTGAAGTGCTCGGTCTCGATCCAGATCATCGGGATGTCGCCTAGATCGCGCGTCACCTCACTGCTGGACTGGCCCGCTATGACGTGAAACGGGCCCAAGGACACGTAGCCCAGCTTTTCCAGGGCCGCGTCTTCGCCCTTGGTGTAGGGATCGATCGACGCGAAGGCCTCTTCGGCCTTGTTGCTCGAGCCGTCGTCGCCCTCCTGGGCGCGGGCGCTGACGCAAGTCAATGCCAGGAGACACGTCCCATGGAACAACCGGCGAGTCAACAGGCTCAAGAGCGCGCGGCCAGGGACGAAACGAAGACAGGCGCCCACGATCATGGGCGCCTGTCCAAGACTTGCGAGCCTTTGCTCTCAGCCACGTCGATCAACTCTTCGTCGCTGTGGAACCAGGTTCGACGACCGGCTTGGGTGTCACTTGGCTGAGGGCCTCGATCTTGGCCATGACAGCCTTGCGCTCGAGATCCAGTTCGGCCAATTTGGCCTTGACCTTGCCGATGCGCTTGGACTTGGGACCATCTTTTTCCAGCGCCTGATCGATCTCGTGCTCGAGTTCGTCCTGGCGCAAGTCGATTTGGTCGAGCTTGTCCAAGTGTTTGAGCGTCTGGTCCACGAGGGCATTCACGTCCTGCCCGTAACTTGCGTTCAAGACGCTGCGCATGTGTCCCCAAAGTTCGGTGCGCGAGCGCTCCGACTCCAAAGGAACCTTGCCCGAACCGTCGTAGGCCGAAAGGAATAGGTGCTCGACGTTTTTGTCGCCGAAGAGCTTGCGGAACGGGTGATCGTCCTTGAGCACGTCCGCGGGCAGCTTGACGCACCGGAAATAGCGCGCCAAAAGGAACGTGCGTTCGTTGTCGACACCTTGGGATAGCAGGGCCTTGTCCGTGCCGTTGCAAACCAAGCATTCGCGCAGCACCAAGAGCGGCCTTTTGTCGTCCGCCGCAAGGAATTTGACGGCAGCGGATGCCGCAAGCATCTTGCGCACCGACCGCGCGTTCGAGCGCCCGTCGGTCTGCTCGGCTACTTCAGTGTACGTGGGATAGTTCCAATCCAGCTTGAGCAGCTTCTTGGAACTCTCTCCGCGTGGAGTCGTGGGAAGATCCGCAGTGCCTCCGCCAACTGGCGGAAGGGCCGGCACGACCGGCGCGGGGGTTCATCACCCAGGCAATGCGGCGGCGGGAACCGCCAGATAGGCGACCAAGCTGGCCACCATGAGATGCTTCGAAACGCTCAGGAACTTCATCGCGGCTCGATCCTCGAAAGGAGTATGGAAACTGTGGTCAGGAAATTGTGCTGCGCCCCCGCCGCCGTGGCGACCGGGGGCTTCTTTGGGAAATTAGCTCACATGGACCGGGCGTGCGCAAGTGGCTGGCACGCCGCTACGCAAAAGTAGGTATGAGACTTCGCTCGGGTTCGCAAGGCGGGGGCGGCCACCCCTGAGCAGCGCATTCCGCTAGCGCACCTTTTTCGGGTACGTGTCTTTCACCCACTCGGCCCACTCAGCCTGCAAGGTCGCGCTGTCCCGATCCAGAACCATCAGCTCGGCTCGGCGCCCGCGCTCCAGGTAGTGCGCGGCACGTTCCTCGAGAGTGTGGCGCGAAGGATCCAAGTACCCGCCGTCGGTAAGCGCCATCAAGTAGGAGCGCAGCGTCTTGGGGCCTTTGCCGATCAAGTAATCCGCACGCGCCCACAGGATCATGTGCTCTTCCGAGGGGATGCTCGCGAAATCCTCGCGCTGCCAGGAATGGGTGTCGGCCCAGGGCACGAAAGCATCGTTGGAAACCAGCGCGCGCACGCGCACCGGCCACTGGTAGTGATCGTCGCGCCGGGCCGTGTTCTCGCTGCCACCGCCATAGGCCGGCCAGCGCTCATCGAATTGGCGCGCAAACCAGTGACTCGCGCCTTCGCTGAACCACAGGGGCATGCAGCCTCCCGAGTCGCGCAGTCCGTCCAGCAAGCAATGCACGACCCCATTGGTTGCCGCACAATACACGGCTACGTCGAGCCCGCCGTGGTAGGTCAAGTTCGCGTCAGCCGCGAAGGCAAACAGGTAGCCTTGACCTGGACTCCAATGCTGCAGGGAGCCTTCCTGTTCCACGCCCATCAGCGCCTGGCAAAATCGCCCCAGCTGGGACTGTTTGGCCAAGGCCAAGACCACGAACTTCTCGGGCTGACCCAGGTACGGTCCCGAGCCCATGTTCGTACTCCGCGGCGGCGCTCCGGGCGGGGCCGCGGGCGGGGCCGCGGGCGGAAAGTCGCCGTCCTTGAATCCAG
>JAKFYL010000447.1 GCA_021730845.1 Planctomycetota bacterium
TACCAGTCGGTCACGGCCGCGGGCGACAGCGCGCTGCCGACTCTGAGCGGCGTCGTTCAAAACCGCAACGTAGATCCCAGCGGCGCGACCCTGGACGTACGCTTCTCGGAGGACGTGCAGCAAGCTTCGGCTGAGGACCTCGGCAATTGGAGCGTGAGCGGATTGGTGGTGCAGAGTGCCACCCGTCAGGCCGGACTCGACTTGGTGCGGCTGGTCGTGGATGGTCCGGCCGTGCCGGGCATTGCCACCTTGTCCGCCGGCGGAGTCAAGGATCTGGCCGGCAATACGATGAACGCCGTCGCGGGAGTCGCGCTCACTTCCACCGACGTGACTCCGCCTCAGGTCAACGGTGCCGTGGCCAGAGCCTTGGAGGGAGCGGGCAACGATCAGCTGGTCGTGCGATTCAACGACGACATGCTCGCCTCGAGCGTGCAAAACGTCGCCAACTGGAGCGTAAGTTCGCCGATCGGGACGCCGCTGGCGATCGCCCAAGCCAGCTTGATCTACCAGCCCGGCAGCAAGTCGGGGGCGATTGTGTTTGCGCTTGCCTCCGGGGTAAACCTCAAGCGCGGCGACGACTTCGAGATTCTGCTCACGGGCATGCGCGACATTTCCGGCAATCTCATGACGCCCACGTCCAAGAGCGGAACGGTTCAGGCCGAAGCGAAGTTGCCCGCGTTGGACATGGCTTGGGTCGAGTCGGGCGACACCAGCAAGCTGCACGTGCGCTTCAGTGAGCCGGCCGATCATATGCTCGACATTTTCGGCCAGACGCGCTACCTCGTGCGCGACTCCTCCGGCACGCTGCTGGGCGTTCCATCCCAAGCGACGATCGATACGGACCTGCTCGGTGCGCGCCTGGATTTCGGCTTCAACATCCAGCCGTACTCCGACACCCTGGACGTGCTCGGAATCAGGGATTTGGCCGGAAACCCGCTGTTTCCTGCCCTCGGTCAACCGATCGCGATCCAAGACCCCCAAGCACTGGAATTCGACCCGGGCCAATCCCAGGCGAGCACGGTCTACGGCGAGGAGAACGACACGGTCACGATCGACTTCTTGCGCACGCCCAGTTCGTGGGGCGTCACCAACCCTGTGAATTACTCGGTCAAGTTGCTCGGGCAAGCGCTGGATCTTGCGCAAGCCACGCTGGAGTTCGACGGATTGTCGCTGCTGCAAATTCGCTTCGACAGCGCCGGCGCGCAAGACCTGGGCACTGGTTTGAGCTACGACTTGGAATTGACCGGGTCCTTGCTCACGCACCAGGGCGTGCCGCTCTCCGGGAGCGTCACTACCACCGTGATGGCTACTGGCGACCTGACTCCGCCGAGCATGCCTGTCGGTCGCACACGCATGGACGCCAGCGACCCCAGTGGCGCCCATGTGTTGATCGAATTCGACGAAGCCGTGGAAGCCACTCAGTTCCAAGGCGCGCCGGCCATTCTGCTCAACAATCTCTTTCCCGCCCAGAGCGCCGAGCGCCTGGGGCAACGCACCGTGCGCGTCGACTTCAGCCCCAATGCCCCGGTCCTGGTGGGTGACACGGTCACGGCGTTCGTGAGTGACCTAGCCGGGAATAGCGCCACGGTCGCCGCCAGTGTCGGCGCGGCCGAAAGCGTCGCCCCGGCGCTGCTGTCCGTGCAAGGCACTGCCACTTCCAACGCCGGCGGTGACTGGGTAGACCTGACGTTCGATCGCCCCGTCGACACGCTCGCGGCCTTCAATGGCAACAACTATGCGCTGCAGCAAGGCTTCAACGTGCTGGCGACGAACACGGCGACCGTACGCTACTTGTCTTCGACCCACACGGTGCGACTGCGCCTGGCCTCCGGCGTGGAACTGCGCTATGGGCAGCCGCTCACGGCGACGGTCGCAAATCTGTCCTCGCAAGACGGAATTCAGATCGCTACTCCCGTGCAAATGACGAGCAATGTGGTGGGGGATTCGACCGCGCCCAGCCTGGTGTCCGCATTCGTGGACTGGCGCGCGGATCCAACCGGCAAGGTCCTCGCGGTCCGCTTCAGCGAAGACGTCGACAGCGCCGCGGCCGGCAACGCCGTTTTGTGGACCACGACCGGTGGCCAAAACGTCGTGCAGGTCGAGCACCAGTTCGGCCCGTACTACCGCGTGACCCTGGCTACTCCCCAGTTGTTCAATGAGGCCTTGCAGGTCAGCGCCATGGAAGATCTTGCAGGGAACGCCTCGGGAATGCTGAGCATCATTCCTGTGCCGTGAGCGCAAAGCCTCCTCCAGCCGCCCCGGCGGCCCGCCCATTCCAAACCACCCCATTCCACATGCGCATCTTTTCCAGTCGGGCTTCAGCCCTCCAGGGCTTCGACCCGATAGGCCCCGTTCGCCCCCACGGCTGCCCGGCTTGGCGCCAGGCCTTTGAGGGCCAAGTCCTAGGAGCATTTCCGTGAGCGAAGAGGGAGCAACCACAACCGAACGACTGAGCGCGAGTGACGTCGTTGCGCAACTCCTGACGCTCGGCACCGACAAGCCCGTCGGCGACTTGCGCGGGCTCGTCGAGCGCGCGCAAGGATTGGCAGACGAGTCCACGGCCGATGAGTGGGCCGCGACGCTGCTGGAGGCCCTGGAAACCAGTCCTGAAGATCGCGACCTACTGCTGGCTTTGCTGGTCCTAGGCATGTCCCATCCGGCCTTGCGCGAGCGCAACCACGACGCTTTCATCGGCGAGGGTCGGCGCCTGGCCATTCTCTGGGAACGCGACGAACTCGGCGCCCGTGCCCACGAGTTGCTCGACCAACTTTGCCGGATTTTTCCCGGCGAGCGCGTGCTCGAAAGCGAACTGGCGGCGCTCATGCGCCGCAGCGGGAACCTGGATCGGTTGGTCGAGCGTCATGTGCAGCGCGCCGAACAAGCCGCTGCCAAGGGGCGTCGGCGCGAGGCCATCACTTGGCTGCGCGAAGCCCTGACCTTGGACGGATCGCGGCGTGACTTGGCCCGCATGATCCGCGATTTGCAGTACGCCGACACCAATCGCATTCGATGGGGGCGTTGCTTCGGGCTGTCGGCCCTGGCACTCGCCGTGATCCTGTCCGCGGTCGGAGTCGTTTGGCGCGATCGCTCCATCCGCGCGGAGTTCGATGCCATTGCGCCCGCTGTGTCGGGCGATCGGAGCTCAACCCAAGCGCGACTGACCGCCATCGACCTGTTGATCGCCAGAAACGTGTTCTGGACCGGCCTGTTCGATGCGGGACGGGAACGAGCCGAACTCAGAGCCCAGGTTTCGCGCCTGGAGCTGCAGGCGGAGCGCCGCGAGGATCAAGAACGCAGCGAGCGCGAGCTCGCCGGAATGCAGGCCGAGGCGCTGTGCGCGGACGCACGCGCTCAAGCGGGCGTTGGCAGCCTTGAATTGGCGCTGGCCTATTACGAACAAGCGCTGCGACTGGCACCGGCCGACTGGCCCGGTCGTGTGCGCGCGAATTCCGATCGCGCCGCCATCGTGCAGTGGTTGGCCGAAAAGGAACGCCACTCCAACCAGCCGGCCCCTGAGGCACAGGCTCCGGTCGAGAAGGAGTCTAGCCCCTAGGCGATCGCATGAGCTTCGTACCCAAATTCCTGATCTCCTCGCGATTGCGCAGCGCCAAGAAGCGCTTGAGCGCCGATCCGAGCGCGGCCAACTATTTGGCCGTGGCCGCTGAGCACGCCAAGGCCGGGGCCATGCAAGAAGCCCTGGAGGTATGCGAGGAAGGCTGCGCGGCGTTTCCCGGCGAACACGAGTTGCGCCGCATGGCCGACCGTTTGCGCGCGGTGCAGCTCGAAGATCGCACTCGCGACTTGGCGCGTGAAATCAAGGAAGCACCGCGCCCGGCGCTGTACCGGGAGTTGTGCGAGATCCTGCTGGCGACCGGCCGCGTTGCGCGGGCGGAAGAGTGCGCCGGCGAGTGGTTCGAAAAGACCAAGGACCCGGCGGCTTTGACCAGCCGCGCGCGGGCGCGCCTGGAGCGATTCTTCAGCGACCGCCGCCGCGAGGACGGCATGACGGCGTGGGATTTCATTTCCCAAGCCATGGCCGCCCAACCCGGCGACGAGCGACCCTTGCGTTTGGCTCTGGACCTGTTCTCCCGAACGGGAGCTTGGGCGGATGCGTTCCACGTGCTCGGCAGTCTCTTGCAGGTGCGCCCCGGCGATCCGCTGCTCGAGGCGCGCTACCGCACCCTAGCGGGTCTGGCGCAGCGCGCGCCGCAGTTCGATGCGGCCCTGCGACAAGTCGAGCGCTCGGGCGAGTTGGTGGAACACAAGAACGTCGAAGCCTCTCCTGCTTCCGCCACCGCGGTGCGACCGGCGCTCAAGGAAATGGGCTCCGAACCCGGCACACGTGCAGCCCTGTTCACGCGTGGATCGACGGCTCTGGTGCAGGGCGTGCGCGGGGCGACGGCCGAGCGCACGGCCAGGGCCCTGCGGGAAATCGTGCAGAACACTCGCACCACCGCGCGGCGACTCGGGCTGGGTGTGCCGCAGGAAATCGAGCTCGAAGGCGACTTTGGTTTCTTGACCATCGCTCCGGGCGAGCGCGGTTGTGTGGCGCTGTGGACCGAAGGGCGCCTGGACGACGCTCGGCGTCTGCGCCTTGGCGCGCTCCTGGGACCGCGCGGCGCACGCTCGCGAGACGCGTCCGAGTGGGACGCGGATGACCTAGACACCGAAGTGGAGTCGGAGGAAATCCTGTGAGAGACTTGCTGGCTTCCTTGGCGTGCGTGCCCGGCATGCGCACGGCCGTGCTGGTGACCAACGACGGCGTGCCGGTCTTCACGCGCGGCAATTCGTTCGCAGAAGCTCCTCAATCGGGCGAAGTCGAATCGCTGGCCGCGCTGGCCGTGGGCTGGATGGACTTGCTCGGCCGCACCGTGGCGCCGCTTTCGTGGACGCCCGCACGGCGCGTCGTGCTCAACTGCGCTCGCGCAACCCTGGTGTTGCAGCAAGCGACGGGCGCGGTTCTGGTCGTGGTGCTCGATCCGGGCGCAAGCGCGGAAGACTTGCGCCTGCCCATGGAGGCCACGATCGTGCGTTTGGAGCGCCACTTGCGCGCCCTCGCCAGCGGGGATCGCCCGGTCAGTTTGAGCGGTTCGGCGCCTTCTGCCGGACCGATCTCGGCTCCCCCGATTGCCCACGCCCAACACGCCCAATTGCCGTCCGCCATGTCGGGGGGGCAAACCAATCCGGCCCCCGAACCAAAAGCTCCCATACCGCCAAAGCCCAAAGGTCCTGGGCGTTCGCCTGCCGATAGATACCCGGGCCCAACCTTTCGTCGCCGCTAGAGCCGACTTCTCTTCAGTACACCCATGGTTCAGATCAACTTCGCCCAAAAGCAAGTCACCGCCAAGATCGTCTACTACGGTCCGGGTATGTCGGGGAAGACCACCAATCTGGAGGTCATCCACCAGCGCGCGCCAGAGCCCAACAAGGGCGACCTGACGAGCATCTCGACGGACGGTGATCGCACCCTGTTCTTCGACTTCATGCCGCTGGATCTGGGCACCGTCGCGGGCATGCGCACCTGCTTCCAGATCTACACGGTTCCCGGTCAGGTGTACTACAACTCGACCCGCAAGCTGGTGCTCCAAGGCGTCGACGGCGTGGTGTTCATCGCGGATTCGGGCGCCAACCTGGTGCAAGAAAACCTCGAGAGCTTGCGCAACCTGGAGGAGAACCTCAACGAGTACGGCAAGAGCTTGGCTACGCTGCCGCACGTCATCCAGTTCAACAAGCGCGACTTGCCCGATGCGCTGCCGGTCGAGCAACTCAATCAGATGTTGAACGCGCACAATGCGCCGTGCTATGAGGCCGTGGCCAGCACCGGTCAGGGCGTGTTCCCGACGCTCAAGGCGCTGGCGGCGCGCGTTCTGGAAAGCATCCACACCAATCCGCAATCGGGGCAGGCGCCGAGCAAGCCCCAAGCGCCGGCGCGACCGGGAGCGGCCTTGCCCGGAGCAAATCCGCCCGCGATGGCGCGTCCTCAGCCGGCGACCGCAGGCCTGGCACGAACCGGCTTCCACGCGCAGGGCGCACCGAACATGCCCGCTCCCATGGGGCAGGCCCCTGGCGCCGGATATGGACAAATGCCGCAAGGCATGCCGCCTAGCGCGCCGCAAGGCCACGTTGGTGGCTACCAGAATCAGCCCGCCGGGCCCCAAGGCCAGGCAGGACAATTCGGCGCATTCGCCGCGCGTCCCGGCGCCTTCGCGCAGCCGGGCATGCAGCCGGGCGCCGGCATGGGCATGCAAGGCATGCAGGCAGGTGCAGCGATGCCCGCAACCCAGCAACCAATGGGTGGCATGGGCGGCATGGGGGCACAGCCCATGAACCAAGGCTTCAACCAGGGCTACGGTTCCTCCTCAGCTCCGATGCAAGGTGGCAATGGCCCGGCGGCAGGAGGCCTGAATCTGGCCAACCGCCAGCCCAACATGATTCAGCAACAACGGCCGGCAACGCGCCCGCCTCCGGCGCCCGCCGCCCATCTGGAAGGCACGCGGTTCAAACCGCGCCAAGCGCCGCGGCAAGAGGTCAAGCCTACTCCGACGGGGTCGAATACCAAGTCGCGGTCGAACCCGGCTCTGATCATCGTTCTCGCTGTCGTTGGCGTCGGGGCCCTCGCAGCAATCGTGCTCTCGTTCCTGTAGGCCACAACTCTCACACCAGCATCCCATGGGACGCGACCAACAACTTCGGGACGCCCGGCTCGTCTTCTACGCCGAGGACGTCCAGCGCCTCGACGCCGAACTCGACGGTTTCCTCGAACTCTCGAACGCCCGCGCGGCGCTCTTGATCGACAAGGACGGCCACCTGGTCACTTTGCGCGGCGAACCGTTGCGCTCGAACACGGACTCGATCTCGGCCCTGATCGCAGGCTCTTTTGCCGCGACCAAGGAAATGGCGCGCCAGCTCGGGGAGGAGGAATTCAGCCTGCTCTCGCACCAAGGCGCACGCGACTCGATCCAGTTGCAGCTGATCGGCAACCGCACTTTGCTGGCGGTATTGTTCGACGGACGCTCGAACCTGGGCATGGTCAAGTTCTACGCCCAAGAAACGTCCCAGCGCCTGGCAGCCATCTTCCGCGACATCGAGTCGCGCAAAGTCGAAACGCCTGGGCTGACTCAGAATTTCGGCCGCGACGCTACGGCGGCCCTCGACAAGCTGTTCTAGGGGCCGCTGGCCGTCATTCGGGGGCAGGGATGTAACCTGGGCCCCGCCTCAGGCGCGCCGGCTGGGCATTCCGGCTGCGGGGCCGATTTGCCTTGTCCCAGGTGCGCCGCTATCTTCTTGGGCCTTCCTGACCGCTGTGTGTTCGCCCGAGGCACCTTTGGGTGCTCCTGCGATCGTGCAGCCCAGGGGTGGGGGAGCGCTAGTTCTCCCGCCGTCGACCCCTTCTCCCTCCCAAGTACGTAGCCCCCAAGAGCCATGGCCCGAGTTTGCGATTATTGCGGCAAGCGCACCGAAAGCGGCGCACAGATTGCGCGTCGCGGTCTGCCCAAGAAGCAGGGCGGAATCGGTTTGCGCATCACGGGCCACACCTTCCGCAAGTTCAAGCCCAACATCCAAAAGGTGCACGGCATCGTGGATGGCAAAGCGTGCCGTGTGAAGGTCTGCACTCGTTGCATCAAGGCTGGCAAGGTCACCAAGCCCAGCCAAGTTCGCGCGAAAGCCTCCTAGCGACCGGCTTTCGGCAAGCGCCCGCACCATGGCTTGCACTGCTGCTTGAAGGCAGCCGTCAGGCGTTGTGTCCGTCCCGTGTCCGTCCCGTGTCTGTGTCCGTGTCTGTGTCCGTGTCTGTGTCCGTGTCTGTGTCCGTACCGCGTCCGTGTCTGTACGGTACCAGGCTCGAATCCCACACCTTTGGTGCCAGGCTCCGTGCGTGCGGCTCCGTGCGTACCGCACGGAGCCGCACGCACGGAGCCTGGCACCAAAGGTGT
>JAKFYL010000156.1 GCA_021730845.1 Planctomycetota bacterium
GGAGCTGTTGGTTTGTGGGTGTTGAGCAGACGCCGTGATCGACTGGGCAGAGATTTGGGCGGTCGGCAGGCTGGGCAGTTGTGCGCTGCGGGGCTGGTGTGAGTTCCGGAAAGTCTGGCAGCCGAATTCCGGAAAGTCTGGCATGTTCCAGACATCGAGTTGAGGCTGCCAGACTTTCCGGAACTCACAGCTGGTCTGTGGCCTTGTGAGTCGGTCGTGGACGACTGCAGCGCATGGGTGGTAAAGGGCGGGTACGGCGGAGATTCGCCCGCTCTTGGAGCACGTGACCCTCAGAATCGTTTCGCGTAGGGACTTGGAAGAACTGCGGGCGGACGCAGGGAGCGCATAGGCCGTTAGGGCCAGTGTGGCGGAGATTCGCCCGCGCCTGGAGTACGCGACTCGCAGGGTTGTTTGGGGCATGGAAACGAAACAGTCGCGAGACGAAGGCGATAGCTTCGATTGGACGGAGATGTCGCATGCACGGACCACGGCAAGGTACACGGCACGATGCAAGGCGCGGTTCAAATCACGGCGCCAAGCGCGGCGCCAAGCGCGGCGCCAAGCGCGGTGCCAAGCGCGGTGCCAGGCGCGGTGCCGGGCGCGATGCCAAGCGCGGTGCCAGGCGCGGTGCCGGGCGCGGTGCCGGGCGCGGTGCCAAGCGCGGTGCCAAGCGCGGTGCCAGGCGCGATGCCAAGCGCGGTGCCTGGCTCGGTGCCAAGCGCGGTGCCAAGCGCGATGCCAGGCGCGGTGCCGGGCGCGGTTCAAATCACGGCGCCAGGCGCGGTGCCAAGCGCGGTGCCAAGCGCGGTGCCGGGCGCGGTGCCGGGCGCGGTGCCGGGCGCGGTGCCGGGCGCGGTACCGGGCGCGGTGCCAAGCGCGGTGCCAAGCGCGGTGCCAAGCGCGGTGCCGGGCGCGATGCCAAGCGCGGTGCCAGGCGCGGTGCCGGGCGCGGTGCCGGGCGCGGTGCCGGGCGCGGTGCCAAGCGCGGTGCCAAGCGCGGTGCCAAGCGCGGTGCCAAGCGCGGTGCCAAGCGCGATGCCAAGCGCGGTGCCGGGCGCGATGCCAAGCGCGGTGCCAGGCGCGGTGCCGGGCGCGGTGCCGGGCGCGGTGCCGGGCGCGGTGCCGGGCGCGGTGCCGGGCGCGGTGCCGGGCGCTGTACCGGGCGCGGTGCCGGGCGCGGTGCCGGACGTGGTGCCGGGCGCGATGCCAAGCGCGGTGCCAAGCGCGGTGCCGGGCGCCGAGCCGGGCGCGGTGGAAGGAGCGGTGTGTGGTCCGCGCTTGTGATCCGGGCGTGTTGTTAGGACGGGCGGCCGAGAACGGAGCGGCGACGTGTGCGATATTCGCGCGCGTGCTTGGAGCCCGGTTGCGGCGGAACGAGCCTGGAAACCCAAGTGGCGCGAGAGTACGGCGTCAACCGGCGAGGGGTTGCGCGGCACTCTCATTGATGGGGCAGCGATTCGGGTGGTCTCAGCGGAAGGGGCGCTTGCGTATCGCGCGGCGGAGGGCGGCGCAAGTACCGTGGGCGCGTGTGGCATCGCGCGCAAGGGGGAGTTTAGAGCTTGGCGGTTGCCCGTGGAGTCTTGGCGGAGAATGGACGGCGCAGGGCAGGCTCGGCCGCGCGGGCATAGGGTGTTGTCGCTGCAGGGTATGGGCGGCGATTTCAGACCGGCGATTTCAGACCGGGGAGGGTGCCCGCCTGCGTTTTGGGCACGAGCCGAGGTGGGCAGCTGTGCTGGAGGAAGGACGACGCGGTGTACGTTGCGGAGGAATGCGCGCGAGGATTCCGTATGCGGGGCCCTGCCACCTCGGCTTGGCGAGGGCCATGCGGAGTTCGGGAAGCTGCGCTTAGCCCGCCAGACGGCGTGCGCCGAGTTCGATGCGCGCCAGGGATTGCTCGTGGCCTAGGAGTTCCATGGCATCGACGAGGTCCAGGCCACCCGCTTGGCCTGTGATGGCAAGGCGCAGCGGTTGAAACAGGGCCGGCAACTTGAGTCCGCGGGCAGCGACCCAGGCTTTCATGGCGGTGCGCAATTCGTCCTTGGATGGTGAACTGGCGAGGGTGGCTGTCAACCAGGTGGCGTACTCGCGCAAGGTTTGGGGCGCTTGGGCGTGTTTTCGGGCAGCTTCCAGGGCTTTCGCGTCAAAGGCCAAATCTTGGTCGGTGCAGAACAGCCATGCGATGCGCCCTGGCAGTTCGGCGTAGGTGTGGATGCGCTCGCGTTCACAGGCCACGACCTGCTCGAACCAAGCATGCCGCTGCTCGAGTTCGGAGGCGCTCGCCAGTCCGGCAGCGATCACGTGGGGAGCACAGTGCTTGGCAAGCTCGGGGACCGTCTCTTGGCGCACGTACTCACCCGCCAGCCAGCGAAACTTGTCCAAATCGAAAATCGCGCCGCCCTTGGAGACATCCTCCAGGGCGAAGTTCGCAACCAGCTGCTCGAGCGTGAAGATTTCGCGCGAGCCATCCAGGGCCCAACCTTGCAGGCACAGGAAATTGGCCACCGCGGCGGGCGGATAGCCCTGGCTCTGGTAGTCCTCCAAGGACGTGTCGCCCGTGCGCTTGGACAGTTTCTTGCCGTCGGTCCCTAGCATCAGGGGCAAGTGCGCAAACTCGGGCGGCGTCCCGCCAAGAGCTGTGTACAACAGCACTTGCTTGGGCGTGTTGATCAGGTGTTCCTCGCCGCGAATGACATGCGTGATGCGCATGTCGATGTCGTCGCACACGACCACGAAGTTGTAGGTCGGCAACCCGTCGCTGCGCAGCATGACCCAATCGTCCACGTCGGCGTGTTCGAAGTGCACCTCGCCGCGCACCCGATCCTGGATGGTGGTGCTGCCGGAGGGCACCTTGAAGCGCAGCACGCTCTTCTCGCCGGCAGCGTGCCTGGCTTGCACTTGTTCGCTGGAGAGCAGGGCGCAGGTGCGGTCATAGGCCTGGCGAGACTTGTCGCGAGCCTGCTGTTCGCGCAGCGCTTCCAGCCGCTCGCTGGAGCAAAAGCACGCGTAGGCCAGGCCCTTGGATCTCAAGTTGCCGGCGAGTTCCACATGCCTGGCGAGACGTTCCGATTGTCGGTAGGGCGCATGGGGCCCGCCGACGTCGGGGCCTTCGTCCCAGCGGATTCCCAGCCAGGCGAGGCCATCCAAGATGGCACGCTCAAACTCACGGGTCGAGCGCTCGAAGTCCGTGTCCTCGATGCGCAGCACGAATGCACCGCCGTGCCTGCGGGCAAAAGCCCAATTGAACAACGCCGTGCGTGCACCGCCGATGTGCAGGCGACCGGTGGGACTGGGAGCGAAGCGGACGCGCGGGGGTCGGTTCACGGCGGTGGAATTCATGTGCGGCGCAGAGCCTTGCAAGCTGGCTACAAGCCGCCTGGAAAACCGGCCAGCATAGGCGAGTCCGCTTCGATGCTCAATGCGCGCGCAAAACCGACGCCCGAGGCACGTTTCCCCCGCTGCTCAGCACGCAGCGCACGTCCAAGAACCACGCAGTCGCCACGCAGCCTGGCAGGGCGCCGCGGGGCAAAGCAGGACGGCTGGGCGTACGGCGGCCGAAGAAATGCGTCCTGGAATCCAGCCGCAGCGCCGAGCCGTCCTGTCCGGCTTAGACCAAGCACAGTCCTTGGGACAGGCTGCAAGGACCGCCTGGCCTGCCCTGGCCGCATGGCCATGGGACCGCGGCAAACCGGGATCCGAACTGGCGCTGTGCACACAAATGCGCCAGGCGGTTGCCCCCCAAAACAACGCGGACCTTGGAGCCAGGCTGCAAGATTGGTTGGATGTTGGCATGAAGCCCGGCCTCAAGCAGAGCTCGCCCGTTGTCCTCGATCGCGCGCTGGTCAAGCAAATGCCCAAGGTGCTGCTCCACGAGCACTTGGACGGCGGCCTGCGCCCCAGCACGGTCATCGAGCTGGCTCAAAGTTGCGGCTACCAGGGCCTTCCCTGTCAGGATCCCGAAGCATTGGCCGAGTGGTTCCATCGCGGCGCCGCGCGCGGATCTTTGCCCCAGTACTTGGAGGGATTCCGGCACACGATCGCAGTGCTGCAAACAGCTCCGGCCCTGGAACGCGCGGCCCAGGAATTCGTCGCCGACATGGCCCTGGACGGGGTCGTGTACGCCGAGGCGCGTTTTGCACCCCACTTCCATACCGCCGGTGGTCTGGGACTGGATGGCGTCATGCTGGCGGTGCTGCGCGGCCTCAAGCGGGGTAGCGAGGCGCACGGCGTACCGGCGGGCCTGATCGTGTGCGGCATGCGCAACGAACCCGAGCACCTGTCGTTTCAACTCGCGGAACTGGCCGTCGCCTATCGCAACCAAGGCTGTGTGGGCTTCGACTTGGCCGGCGAGGAGGCCGGGCATCCCGCCAAGGAACACCAGCGCGCCTTCGAATTTGCCAAGCGCGCCAATTTCTCGATCACCATCCACGCCGGGGAGAGTTTTGGTCCCGAGAGCATCTGGCAGGCGCTGCAGTACTGCGGAGCACATCGCATCGGCCACGGCACAAGGCTGGTGGAAGACCTCGTGGTGTACGAAGGCAAAGTGCTCAAGCTGGGATCGCTGGCCCAATACGTGCTCGACCATCGCATTCCGCTCGAGATCTGTTTGTCGTCGAACGTGCACACCGGCGCCGCGGCAAGCATGGAGACGCACCCTTTTCCCTTGTACAGCTCGCTTGGCTACCGCGTCACGCTCAACACCGACAACCGGTTGATGAGCAAGACCACGATGACCGACGAGTACTTGCTGGCAGTCAAGTACTTCGGCTGCACGATGGACGACTTGGAGAAGATCACGATCAACGGCATGAAGTCGGCCTTCGCGCACTACGACGAGCGCGTGCGCCTCATCTACGACGCCATCAAGGCGCGCTACGCGGCGCTGCGCGCACAGATCGCCGCCCAGGCCCAAGCAGGCATCGGGGCTCCGCGGTCTGGCGGCGGGCACTAGGAATGAACGTGGGCGGCGGACTGCTGCAAGCGGGAACCATCGAACGCCCGTGTCTCGAGAGCGAGGCCTTGGCGCGCGGTCGGGCGCAAGTCGGGGCGCTGCGCGAGGTACCTGTGTATGTGCCGCGCAGGACCAAAGGCAGTACGGCGCGCTTTCCGATGCTCGTGTACTTGTGCGGCTTCACGGGGCAAGGCCAAGATCAACTGGCGAGCCACCCCTGGCGGCAGAAGCTGTGCTACCGCTTTGATCGCGCCCTGGCTCAAGGGCGCATGCCCCCGGCTGTGCTCGTGTTTCCCGATGCCTTCACGTTCCTGGGAGGCAGCCAGTACGTCAATTCGTCGTACCTGGGAGACTTCGCCGATTACGTTGCGCGCGAGATTCCGCAGTTCGTGGAGCAGCACTTTCCCGTGCGCACAGGAGCGCGCGCAGTGCTTGGGAAATCCTCCGGTGGCTTTGGAGCGCTGCACCTTGCCATGACCCAGCCTGGCGCCTTCCAAGCAGCCGCCGCCTTGAGTCCGGATTGCGCCTTCGAAGTCGCTTACGCCAGCGAGCTGTACGCGGGTTTGCGTGCCTTGGCGGAACACGGCGGGGATGCAGACAAGTTTTTGGCGGCATTCGAGCAACACGGAAAACTGGATGCTGCAGCCCATGCCGGGCTCACGCTGCTGGCCCTATCGGCGGCCTATTCGCCGCGCGAAGCAGAGCGAGCCAACACGCCAGGGACCGCAGCCCATCCGGGCCGCGCTCAATGCTTGCAAGCGGAGATCGACCTGCCGCTGGATGCGCACACGGGCGAGTGGATCGCGCCGGTGTGGCAGCGCTGGCTGGATTTCGATCCGCTGCGGGCAGCGACCAGGCATGCCAAGGAGCTCTCCACGCTCAAGTTGCTGCACCTAGAGTGCGGCCTGCGCGACGAATACAACTTGCACTTGGGACTGAGGCGCTTGGCGCGCACGCTTCGGGAACAGGGCACTAGCTTCCAGCACGAGGAACACGGCGGTGGGCATTCCGATTTGGACGAACGCGCGCTCAAGGCCTGCGCCAAGTTGCTGGCCGTGCTGTGAGACGAGAGCTCGCCTGGTGCCGCCATTCGGATTGAGCCGGACGACGCTGTGAGTTGCCGGACGAAGCACACCGACGCAACCTGCGTGGAATGCATTGCCGCAAGGCGCAGTGCCGGCTAGGACTCGAGAACGACTTCCAACGAGACGGCGCATTCGGGCCTGGTCGACCTCTGGGTACGGTTCTCCCCGTTCCGCGAAGTCCATTGGCGGTGCGAAGCAGCGCAAGGCAAGGCCTGACTCCGGCATCCGGGGGACGAGGGCCCGCATCCCTTCGTGCACGTTCGTTCGGCCGGCCTGGGAGCGCGTCCGTCATGCTCGCGCGCAGGTTTGCTGCACGTTCGGCCTTGGGCCTTTGCGCCGCACGGCTACTTGGCCTGGTACTTCGCTTCCACGACGGTCTTGATGCCGCCGCGCACCCAAAAATCGCCCTCGACCAGCATGCGCAAGGGTGCCAGCAGCGCGACCAAGTCATCGAGGATCTGGTTCGTCACGGCTTCATGGAAGTGCCCTTGGTCGCGGAACGACCATAGGTACAGCTTCAGGCTCTTGAGTTCGACACACCGCGCCTTGGGCACGTAGCGGATACGAATCGTGGCGAAATCGGGTTGCCCCGTCTTGGGGCACAGGCAGGTGAATTCGGGCGCGTCGATCTTGATCTCGTATTCACGCTCGGGCCGGGGGTTGGCAAAAAACTCGAGCAGGTGCGCAAAAGTTTCAGGCATGACGGGCGAAAGGCTACAGCTTTTGGGGCCCGGGATGGAAACCAAACGAGCGCTGCACGGCTAGCCCATCGATTCTGCGCTCGAGGAACCACACCCACTGCTGGAGGCCGGCGCTTGCTCCCGAAAGGGGCGCTTGCTCCGTGGAATCGGGGGCGGAGGAAAGCGGCGCGTGGGTACGCAGCGCGTGCGGCAAATCCGCCGTCAGGCGCACGCGGCCAGGCGCCGGACTGCTCGCGCTGCATGTTGGCGCCAGATGATGCAACGATTCGAGCTCGATCCACTCCAGCGACCAAGTCGACTCGCCAGCGGCTTGCGCAGGCGCATCGGCGTCGAATTCGAAGGCTATTTGATCGCCGTTCACGTGCAGCGGTTCGAGTGCGGCCGCCACAGGGTCGAGCGCCGTCAATACCTGCGCCTCTTCCAGGCGTTCGATTCCCTGCGCCAGCCACAATTGCCGCACCCGACCGGCGAGCAACCAATCCAGCGAGTTCGACAGGTCAAAGACGACGCGCGGCACGTCGCCGCCGCCTTGCCAGACGCCCGGGCACTTCCCGGTTTCGCTCGCTCCTCCACTGGCACGCCAGCCCAAGATCGGCTGCGCTGTGGTGTCGGAGCGCTCACCCGCGCGCACCAGGAGTGCGCCGGCGCTTTGCGGCTCCAAATCCAAGCTTGCGGGCGAGCGCAGGTCATGGAACCAACTGCGGCTGCCGGCGGAGGGGGCCGGCACCGAAAGTTTGTAAGCGCGCCAGGACTCGAACTGCGCACCGGTTGGATCCGCCCGCAGCAGCACCAGGCCGCGCTCGCGGCGCGCAGCGAAATGGCTGCGGCTATCCGAACTCGCACGCGCGAGCAGCACCAGCGCGCGCGAGCTTGCCAACTGTACGCGCACCTGATCGATCCCTGACCGATCGAATGGGGCCATGACCATCCAAGGCAATGCGCCGCGCAAAGGGTCGATGCCTCCCACGGGCCCGGGCGGATCGAGCACGAGCATTTCGGCTGCTCCATGCTGCAAGCGGGCCAAGGACAACTGCTCGCCCAGCGGAGCAAGTCGCAGACCCGCCGCCTGCACCGCCAAAGCGTTGCCGCGCGAGAGGACCGCCATGACCAGCCCGAGTACGAGCGGCAAGACCATGCGCAACATTCCCGTCAAGGCCGTACTGCACACCGCTAGCACGGTCGCGGGACAATCGCTAT
>JAKFYL010000089.1 GCA_021730845.1 Planctomycetota bacterium
TATTCCACATCCTCAACGCGGTCGACCCGCCAGGTCGCATGACGTTCGAGAATCGGGTGCCCTACAACGAAGCCAAGCGCATCATCCACTCGCATTTCTTCGGCGGAATGTTGCGCAGCTTGGCGGGCCTGTGCGTTTGCTTGCTGGGCGGGCGATTGCTGCGCACAGCCAAGAGCGCGCAAACCTGAGTGAGTCAGCTCGAGCCGTGCGTGTCGGCCGGCGCGCCAGAGCGCTGAGCGATCACGGCGTCCAATTCGTGCTTGAGTCGCGGCAAGATCTCGGAATAGGTGAAGGCGCCCAGTTCTTCGGGACCGCGCTTCAAGTGCACGTGGTTTGGGCCGCACCACAGGCCCAAATCGGCATCGTCGGTCTCGCCGGGCCCGTTAACTCGGCAGCCCATGACCGCGATCGTCACCGCATGCTCCTTGGCGTAGGCAGTCATGCGCCGCACTTCGTCGGCCAGCTCGATGAAGCGCTCGTTCTCGACGCGCGAGCATGAAGGACAGGCGATGATGTTCAGGCCCGAAAAGAAATTGGGCGGCACGGAACGGAAACGACCGTTGGCGATGTCGCTCAGGATCTCCCTGCCGACCACGATTTCTTTGCCTTTGTCGTCGAACGGCAAGGTCAGCGAGACGCGAATCGTGTCGCCGATCCCGCGTGCAATGAGCTGTTCGAAGGCCACGCGCGTCTTGATGATGCCTTCGGGCGGCATTCCGGCCTCGGTCACGCCCAAGTGGATCGGCACGTCCGGGCGCTGCTCGGCAAAACGTCGATTGGCTTCGATCACCAAGAAAGGGTCGGAATCCTTGATCGAAACCAAGTAGTCGACGAATCCGAGCTCGTCGACCATGGCGCAATGGTCCAGTGCGCACTGGGCGATCGCGCCTACGTGGTCGGAACCGAATCGCTCGGCGAACTCCGGCGCAATCGACCCCGCATTGACCCCGATGCGCAAGGCGCAACCGTGGCGCGCCGCGATGTCGACCAGAAATCGGACCTTGTCGCGCACGGACTTGGTCTTTTCGTGGTGGTGGAGATGTCCGGGGTTGTAGCGGATCTTGTCCACCAGGGGCGCGACGCTTTCGGCGAGCCGATAGTTCTCCTGCAAATCGACGGACAAGCGCGCGTCGGTTTCGCCGCGGATGTGGGCCAGCGCCTGCACGTCCGCCGGACTATCCACGGCAATGCGGATCAGGTCCGCCCCGGCGGCCTCCAGGATGCGCACTTGCCGTTTGGTGGCCGCCAGATCCTGGGTGCGGGTGGCGGCCATGCTTTGGACGGCGATTGGCGCGGTGCCGCCGACCGGCAGGCCGCGGATGTGGATGGTGCGTGTCTTGCGACTGGGAAGCATGGATTTGCAGCCTTTGGCGCCCTTGCGGGGCCCTTCCTTATATGGGCACGGCCGGCCAGAGGCACTGCTGCGCGCCGAACGTGCTCGAGACCGTCCCTGCACATAGTCCGTAAGTGACTTATTGGAAGATAGTTACGGTGATTTGCCCGGTGGCTTGGGCGGGCGCGGGGTTGGCCGGGCTCCGGCGCAGCCTCGGCCTAGGTTCGAGCGAGAATCCGCGGATTCTTGCCCCGCGGCGTGCGGATGCCTCGGAAGGAAGGGGGGAAACGACCCTCGTGGAACGTGCCTGTGGGCACCAGGCCAACTCATCCCCTCGCTGGCCCAGGATCGCCGGGCGCTCGACCTCGAAGAACATTTCCACTGCAGCCTCATTCGGCAAGTCCGAGTGAGGCTGCGTCTGTTCGTGGGGCGAAGCGGATGCTTGCGTCCGGTTGCTCCTTGGGACTACACCAAGCACCATGCGAGCCAAAGTCGTGGTCGTAGGCGGTGGCATCATGGGAGTCTCGATCGCTTGGCAGTTGGCCGCGCGCCTCGATCCCATCGACGAGCCGGTGGTTTTGCTCGAGCGCACGGACCTGGGCGCTGGATCCAGCGGCCGTTCCGGCGCCATTCTGCGGCAGCACTACTCCGACATGGAAGTGGCCGCCATGGCTCGCGATAGCTTGCGTTTCTACGCCGGGTTCCAAGCTCGCACGGGAACCAGCATCGGCTTTCGCCGTTGCGGAGTGCTGACCATCGCCGGACCCAGCGACCCCGAAATGCTCGAGCGCATCGAGCGCAACATTCGCATGCAGCAATCGATCGGCATTCGCACGCAACGCTTGAGCTCGCGGGAGATCGCCGAGCAATTCCCCATGCTGCAAGTCAGCGCAGGTTCGATCGCCGCTTACGAGCCGGAAGCGGGCTTCGTCGATCCCATGCGCACGGTCAGCGCTTTCGCGGCCCAAGCGCGCTACCGCGGTGCAATCACCCGTTTGGGCGAGTCCGCGCTGGGTTTGCAAGTGCACGCCGGCCGGGTGCGAGGCGTGGAAACGGAAACGGAAACGATCGAAACCCAGATCGTCGTCGTGGCCGCGGGTCCTTGGACCAAGGCCTGGATGAACCAATGCGGCATTGCGTTGCCGCTGCGTTGCGTCAAACCCGAACAGGCCTTTTTAAGCAGCGTGCCGGCGCAGCAGTCCAGAGCGGCCGGCCGCTTGCCTGGGGCGCCGGCGGCGGAAAGCTGGGAACAGCGTTTCGCAACCAACGAATCACCGGACGATCCTGTCGGGCATCCGGTGCTGCTCGATGTCGAGCACGGCTACTACGCGCGTTGCCAACCGACGGACGGACGGACGCGAGTGGGCGGAATGGACTACCACGACTGCCAGGAATTGGCTCACCCGGACCAATTCGACGACCAAGTGCGCGTTTCGTTTCGGGACTGGGCTCACGGCGCCCTAGCCAAGCGCATTCCGGCCTACGCCAAGCAACCTCACGCAGGCACGCTGGCGGCGATGTACACCTTGACTCCCGACGCACAGGCGCTCATGGGACCGTTGCCGTCCATCCAGGGCCTATATGTTTGCACGGGCTTTTCGGGCCACGGCTTCAAGCTGGCACCTTCCGTAGGGGAAGGCATGGCGCAACTCGTGCTCGGCGAACCCGTGAGCGCCTTCGATACGAAATTTTTCGCGCCGCTGCGCTTTGCAGGCGCGCAGCAGGCGCACGGCTCCTCGAGCTCGGGCGCCTTCGGATTGTAGATCAGGCCTTCTCGATGCTGCTGATGCGAATCCCGTAGACGCCATCCACGGTCACGACTTCGCCGCGTGCGACAATCTTGCCGTTGACCAGAATGTCGGCCGGCTCGTGTACCTGGCGGTCGAGGACGATCAACGAACCGGGCGCCATGCTCACCAATTCGCCGAGCGTCGACTTGCTGCGCCCGACCTCGACGGTTACGCGCACCGGCACGTCCATCAGGCGCGCGATGCCCAATGGGGGGGTCTTCCCCGCGCCGGCGGCAAGTTCATCTAGCTGCGCGGCCTGAACGTTTACCGCTTGCGTGGCGGAATCGATCGCTCGCTCGAGGTCTCGGGGATCAGCCATGTTTGTTCTTTGCTCCCTGAGCATCCAAAGCAGCGTGTGCGACTTGTTTGGGTCCCAGCCGTTCGATGCGTACGGCGAGTTGTCCGCGATGCCGCCCCAGCGCTCCTACGGCGGCCTCTTCGCCCTCCACTAGGAGCGCAACCGAACGCCCACCAGGGTCCGACATGGGTATTACGTCTCCAACTTCCAGGGACAGTAGCTCGTCAAGCGCCACATCGCTCGCCAGTTGCGCCCAAAGCGTCACTTCCACTTGGCCCAGATGCCCCGGCATTTCTGACGGTTGGGGCCGCGCTCCAGGGCGCTGCGGTGCGCTCGAGAATCCGGGAAAGTAGATGGAGATCTCGCTTGGCCCGACCGGGCCCTGGATCGTCAACTGCAGCAAGATGCGCTGCAAGTCGGATTTGTCGCCCCCGTCGCGCCAGGATCCGAACTCCTTGGGGTTCGTGACCACGATCAGGTTCTCGATGGAGGCGCCAAGCAGAGCCGCAATCGCCTTGGAAAGCGGCGTCAACAAGTTGAGCAGCAGGGAATGCTCGACCTTGGAAAGCTCGCGCGGCTCGCAAACCTTGGGTTCGGCGAGTCCCAGAAGAGATTCGATGACCGAGACAGCTCCGGCGCTATTCCAAAAAACCCAGCCCGGCTGTTTCGCGCACTCGAAACGCAAGGCAGCCCAGGGAAGGGGGCGGTTTTGCAACACATCCTCACCGCTGACTTCCTCGACCGAGGTCAACTCGAGCGAGTAGTTGCCGCGCAGGGTCCCGCACAGCGCGGTACGCAGCTGGGCAGCGCTCTTGGAAACCAGTGCAAAGATCCTCTCGCGCTCGGCGGCCGGCATGCGTTTGGGCTTGGAGAAATCGCGCGCCGCTACTTCCCCTGCCGGCGTGGCGGTGACCTTGGCCTCGGAGCGCAGCGCATCCATGAGCGCTTGGGCTTCTTCCTTGTCAACGTTGGAGTTCATGTGCGTGGGGCCCAGGGCGCTACTGGATCAAGACTTCCTGCCACAGGATGCGCCGGGTTTGACCTCGAATACCAATGCAGACTTCGCCCACGAACTCGGGCGTCAGTCCACTGACGTCCACGTACAGCACGGTGTCGTCTCCAGCGACGATCTTCAAATCGCGCTCTTCGCCCTTGAACTCGACTCCGGCTCCGTCGTCCAGTCGCAGAACGCGTTTCTTGGCATCGATGGCCAGCGTGTGTTCGTGGAAGAATCCACGAAAGGTCGCCAGATGGGACGACAGTCCCGGCGCCAAACCCGATGTCGGATCGCGATCCGTGGGCTTGGGCGTATCGCCGATATGCACCGGGAAGAGAATCGGTTCCACGGCTTGGCGAACCTCCTCCATGATCACGGGCTTGTTGACCTTGTCCTCGAACTCCGCCGGAGTCTTGGACGAAGCAATCGAGACCAAGACGTCCTTGAGCTCGGCGACGCACAGGCTGTCGGAGGATCGGCCCGCGAAGTAGCTCTCATCGTAGGCCGTGTACACCAAGTTCAAGTTGAGCACGAGGAAGCTCTTGCTCTTGCTTAGGTTGACCTGGATCTTTTCGGTTGTAAGGGGAGCGACGAAAGGCCCTTGGAGCTCGGGCTTCCCCTTATCCGGCGCGGCCATGGTGGCCACCACGAATGCCGCGGCCAAGATCCCGACGCCGCCGCCACCCATGAGTAGCAATGTCTTCTTGCCACCCTTGGCCGGTGCGTCCTTGGCTGCGTCCTTGGGGTCCTGTTTGTCTTTCGCTGCGTCTGCCATGGGGTTCTTGGAGGGCTACTTGGCCTGTCGGGCCGGGGTGATCAATCGCGCGTCGACGCCGGAGCTGGCGGCGGAATCGGCGCCCTGACTGTGGAACCAGGTCCGAGCCTCCACGCGTTGCGCCAAGAAGCCGTGCACCTCGATCAAGTGCCGGCGCACAGCCAGCGCGCGGCTCATGGCAAGCTCGGATGCGTGCTCGCGCGAGCGCCCCTCGGCAGGCAGCGCGCGCCCTTCCAGTACCAACAATTGGCCCGGACCTGGTTCGAGCGTAGGGGCTAAGCGATCCAAGTAGGCTTGGGAAACGCTTGTCATTTCCGCTGAGTCCTTGCCGAACAAGGCGGCCTGAGGTTGGAACAACTCGCGATGCGGCGCTAGCGCGTCGGTGGTCAAAGCCCGCAGCAGTTCCTTGTCGGAAGCCGAATTGAAATCGACTCGCCGTTCGGGGTCGGGCTCGGGCGGCAGGTTGAAGCGTCGCCGGAAGTTGTTGAAAATCTCAATGCGCTCCGACTCCGTCAACGTTCCGGGTAGGCCATTGGATTTGAGCGCGGCGACGAAGGAACCAAGGCCGGCAGCGACCAGACCGGACTTGCGCTCGCTAGCCATGGAGACCAGCATGATGAAGAAGGTCAAGATCAAGGTCATCATGTCGCCGAACGACACGAGCCACATTGGCACACCGGGTTTGGGTTCCTCGACGAATTCCGACATGGCATGGACAGCTCAGCGCTGCTCCATTTGGGTTTCGCGCGCGCGCTTGAACTGTGCAGCGCGCGACTCGGACATGGACAGGAGTCGAATTTCGATGCGCCGATTCTTCGTGCGCCCCTCGGCGCTTTCATTGCTGACCCGCGGACGTTTCGCGCCCAAACCCGTCACTTGGAGCGAGCGCTCTAGAATGGGGGCTGTCTTGGCCAGCACCGCCGACGCATTCATGGCGCGCGCCAAGGCCAGCTCTTCGGCCATGGAGTAGCGATCGGAGGGCTCAAACGCGTTGTCCGTGTGGCCCTCGACGACCACCCAGAAGGGATAGTGCCGCAGGACGCTGGCCAGTTCGCGCAAGTCTTTCTCGAGGTACGTATTGAGGGCGGATTCGTTGGGCGCGAAATTCGCTCTCTCATGGAACACGATCACCAAGCCGTCCTGCATCTTGCTCAGGTCGAGTTCCACATGATCGTCTTGCTTGCCCTGGCCCATCTCGAGCAAGTTGTCTAGGAGCTGCTCGGAATCGCGCGTGTGCGGAGTGCTGCTACCTCGCAAAGGATGAACCGCGGTCATGTGGTCCATCGGAGGCGTGTCCACCAGCGAGGGGCCGTTGAGATTGAGCAACACCCCTCCCGCACTGTTGGCGAAAGCTTGGCGAATTACCATGGTGTCGTTGTCATCCATGCTCGAAAAGCTCATGAGCATGACGAAGAAGGTCACGAGCAAGGACACCATGTCGCTGAACGTGACGATCCACTCGGGAGCACCTGCCGGAACCTCCTCGACGAATTTCTTACCCATGGCCGCGCGCGCCTACTTTGCTACCAACTCGCGTTCCGCGGGCGGCAGGAAGCCCTTGAGCTTCTCCTTGATCAGTTGCGGCTTCTCGCCCGATTGGATTGCCACCAGGCCCTCGATCATGAGTTCCCGCAACAGTCCCTCTTGCTTGGCGCGCACGTCCAGTTTCGCGGCCAGAGGAATACACAACACGTTGGCGATCACGGCGCCGTAGAACGTCGTGAGCAACGCAACGGCCATGCCCGATCCGATCGCGGAGGGATCGCTGAGGTTCGCGAGCATCTGCACCAAACCGACAAGGGTGCCGATCATCCCGAAGGCGGGGGCCATGCCGGCCATGGACTCGAGCATTTTCTTGCCCAAGGAGTGTCGGGCATGGATCCAGTTCAGTTCCAGATCCATGATCTCGCGCACGGTATCGGCAGAGAATCCGTCAATGACCAGTTGCACACCTTTGGCAAAAAACCGGTCATTCACCTCTTGGAGCTTGGCTTCGAGAGCCAGCAAGCCCTCTTTGCGTGCCATGTTCGCGTAGCTGATGATGCGCTCGATTTCCTCGCCGGGCGAAGGCAACTGAAACATGACCGAACGCATGATCACCTTGCCCAGTTGCTTCAGGTCCGATCCACGGAACATGACGAAGGTCGTGCCGATCGTCCCCCCGACAACCATGTAGATCGATGGCATGTCGACGAAGAGCATCATGTCCCCGCCCAGTGCCATTGACCAGTAGAGCAGGCCAAGGGCCAATAGCATTCCGAAGACGGTCGAGATGTCCATGAGGGTGAGGGGCGCGGGGGAGGGGGACCCGCGCAGATTTGGCTATCGTCGAAGCGCTCGCGAACGCTTGATGCATGCGCTTGCCGGTGACCACGAAAGCCAGCTGATGTCCCGCAGGTAGGAACACGAGATCTCGCTCAGCGCGAGCGCGATCACTTGGTGTGGAGCCGGTAGGCTTCAGCGAATTCTTTCCACTCATCGCCGCTCAAGCTGTTCAATATTTCCTGCGCACGCGCCGGCTTGAGTTTGGCCAGGATCTTGGCCGCCTCCTCAGGTGCATAAGTTTTCAGTCGGGCGGAAAGTTCGGCCGCGTCGCCTTTCTCAAACAACTTGGCGACCTGGTCCCAGCCCAGGTCGTCGCGCGCGGCTTTGGCCTTCT
>JAKFYL010000311.1 GCA_021730845.1 Planctomycetota bacterium
ACACCGCCACCACACCGCCACCACACCGCCACCACACCGCCACCGCAAACAGCCGTGCTGTGCCAGCCGTGGATTCAGCGGGAGCCGGCGGGTACGGCCTTGGGCTTGGGGTCGATGTGCGCCGAGCGGAATAGGCGCTCCATGGCTTCCACTACGTGGAAGTCGTCCAAACGCTCCTGGATGCGCTCGCGCAAGTCTTGCTGCAGGCGCGGATCTTCGAACGGACCGGGCGCGCCGCCGGTCTTCTCGACCATCTGCAATACGATCAGTGCGTTCAGCCGTCCATCGACGCCCCACTCCAGCGGCGCGGACAGGTCCCCGTTCTTGGCCGAGCTGGCGAAGGCGTGGAATGTGGGAATCTTCGTCGCCAGTTCTTCCAGGCGAACGCGCTTTTGCAGGCCCCCCGTGCCAGGCTCACACAGCTCGTATTCTTCCGCCAGGCGGCCGAAGTCCTCGCCGGCGCGCAGCCGCACGAGCATGGCGTTGGCCGCATCGGCCGCATCTTCCTTGGAGTCGTAGCGTCCCAGGTGGAACTGCATGGCTCGCAGCGTCACGAATATCGGTCGTTCCTTGGCGATTTGCGTTTCCAGCCACAGGCGGCCGGGGCGTACGTAGCGATCGACGTACGCGCGACCAAGCGGGCCGGCGTCGCGACCCGTGACCGAGCGCACGAACAGCGTGCGGTAGATGTAGGACTTTGCGTCTTCCACATAGGAAGTGGACGTCCAGCGCTTGGTGGCTAGCTCGTCCGAGAGGCGCGCCGCGGTTCCGGCGACTTCCTGCCGGCGGTCGAGCTCGCCTTGGACCATGGCCTGGATCATGTCCGGTTCGAATCCCAGATCTTGCCCCGCCTGCGCCATGAGCATGTCGCCGGTCAATCGCTCGAGTTCTTGCTTCATCTGCTCGGGAGACGCTTGATTGCCCGGTCTGCCCGCGCGCAGGCGCGCCCGCGTGAACGCGTCGTCGTTGACCGCCAGCTCTAAGCGATTGAGCGTGCTCCAGGTGCTCGGGGCCGGTTGTTCCGCGGTTGGCGTCGTCGAGGGGCCCTTGAACGGTGTTTCCACCGCGCGCGCCGGGTCCGCCTCCTTGGGCACCGACTGAGTCGATTGCGAGGCCGCATTCTGGGCCGCAGTCGGTGCGGCAAGTGGCAGCAAGGCGAGCATGCAAAGACTCGCGAAACGGGCGGGCAGTCGCTGATGGATGTGTGCTTTCAATTCGATCCCCTCGAGCCGGAGTCCTTGGCGCGGGCGATTCTGGGCGCAGCGGCCTCGCCCTTCAAGACCCGCTCCAGCCATGCCAAGCCTTGAGTGCTGGTTTTCACCTGGCGCGGCACGACCAATTGGGCGACGCCCGTGCGAATGGTGCGCAGTTCTAGCCCCGAATCAGCCCCAAACGCCTGTTCCAGCGCCACTCGGTCCTTGAATTCGATCAGGTACGTGTCCTGGCGCCACGCCAGGCGCCGAATCGACAGCGGCAAGACCAAACAGCGCAACTCGAACGTGCGCACCAGGGCCTCGGCCGGCGGGGGCAGGCGGCCGAAGCGATCGGTCAACTCGCGGCGCACGTCCGCCGCCTGGGCCAAATCGCGAATGGAGTCAAGCAGCCGCAGGACTTCCAGGCGCGTGGATTCCTGTGCGATCCACTCGTGTGGAAGGAAAGCTTCGAGCCCCAATTCGAGTTCCACTCCACCAGAAATTTCCTCGACGGAGATCGAAGCCTCGCTGGATTCGCCGCTGTGCATGCGCTCGATCGTGGCCTTGAGCAGTCGGCAGTACATGTCGTAGCCCACCGCCCCGATGTGCCCGGACTGCTCGGCACCCAGCAGATTGCCCGCACCGCGCAGCTCCAGGTCCTTCATGCTGATGGCGAAGCCCGAACCAAGCTGGTTCATCTCCTCCAGGGCTTTGAGGCGTTCGCGCGCGACTTCGGACACCGGTTCCGTGCGCGGAACGCGCAAGTAGCACACGGACGCGTGTCGCCCGCGGCCCACGCGACCGCGCAGTTGATGGAGCTCCGAAAGGCCGAAATTGTGGGCGTCGTCGATCAAGATCGTGCCAGCTTCGGGTACGTCCAGTCCGTTCTCGATGATGGTCGTCGCTACTAGTACGTCAACTTCTCCGCGCACGAAACGATCCACGATCTTCTCGACCTGCCGAGCGGGCATTTGGCCGTGACCGACCTCGAACGTGCACTCGGGAACCAGCTCGCGCAGGCTGCGCGCGAACACATCGATGGTCCCCACACGATTGTGCAAGAAGAACACTTGTCCGCCGCGGGCCTTCTCCTCGAGCAGCACGCGGCGCAAGAGGACCATGTCCTCCGAGTCCATGAGCTGGGTCTGGATCGCCACGCGCCCGGGCGGCGGCGTCGACAGCGTCGACACATCGCGCACTCCGGACAAGGACATGTGCAACGTGCGCGGGATAGGGGTAGCCGAGAGCGCCAAGACGTCCACGGATTCGCGCAGGCGCTTGAAGTGTTCCTTGTGAGCGACTCCGAAGCGTTGCTCTTCGTCGAGCAAGACCAGTCCCAGGCGTTTGAACTGGACGTCTTTGGAAAGCAAACGATGCGTCCCGATGGCGATGTCGATGTGGCCCAGGGCGATGTCGCGCAGAATTTCGCGTTCCGCCGCGCCGGTCACTGTGCGCGACAGCACCTCGACGCGCAGCGGAAAATCTGCCAGTCGCGCGCGAAAGGCTTGACCGTGTTGGTGGGCCAGCACGGTCGTGGGCACGAGCACGGCCACTTGTCCGCCCGCGGCGGCCACGCGAAACGCGGCGCGCACGGCGATTTCGGTTTTGCCAAAGCCCACGTCGCCGCACAGCAGGCGGTCCATGGGTTTTTCGAGCGACAAATCCGCGGCTACGTCCTGATCGGCGCGCGCCTGGTCCGGTGTATCCGTATACGCAAAGGAACCGAGCAGGTCGCGCACCAGCGCAGGTTCGGGACGCCAGGGATCGCGCCGGCGCAGTTCGCGCTTGGCCTGCACTTCGAGCAGGTCGGCAGCCAAGTCGAACAGAGCGCGTTCGACTTTTTCGCGGCGGCGCCGAAAGGTCTGGCCCCCGATCCGGTCGAGCGCGGGCGCATTGCGTCCGCTGCCGATGTAGCGCTGCACCAAATCGATGCGCGTTGCCGGCACGTACAGGCTGACCTCGTCGTCGAACTCCAGGTGCAGGTGTTCTTCCTCGCCACCCGAGCGCTGCATGCGCGCCAGGCCCCGGTACAACGCCAGTCCGTGCACGGCGTGCACGACGAAATCGCCTGGGCGCAACTCGAAGAACGACTGCAGCGCGCGGCTCTTGTGCACCGTGCGCTCCTGGGCGCGCACGGTTTGGGGCGCACCGGCTAGTTCCCGGTGGTGCACGACCAGTGCCTTCAGCGCAACGATGCGAAAGCCCTTGGTGAGTCCGCCGACCGCGATCGAAAGCTCCGGGCGCGGGCCGTTCTCCTCCAGCACTTGGCCGAAACGCTGGGCTTCGGCGTCTGTGGAGCACAAGACCGATATGTCCAAGTGTTCCGCCGCCAATTCGCGCAGGCGCTCGCGCGCCGCGCGCACGCCCAGACCCAGGGATTGCACCGAGCCGACTTCGAAGTGGATGCCGCGCGCCACCGGCAGGCTTTGGAGCGCCAACTGGGAGCGCGCGGCGCAGGCGGTCTTGAACTGACCCAGCGCGCGTTGGTGGGAGCCCGAAAGGATGCCTAGCCCGTGCGCGCGATCCTCGATGCGCAGCGGTTCGATCTCGACGCAGCACGCGCTGGACGGCAGCAGCAACGCCGGCAAGATGCCCGTGCCGCTTTCGATGCTGCCGGCGTCGCGAGCCAGGCACAGTTCGATTTTTTGGTGCACCTCGAGGCTGCGCTGCGTCGCAGGGTCGAACGTGCGTATGGATTCGATGCGGTCGTCGAACAATTCGATGCGCAGCGGCCATTCGTCCGCAAACGTGTGCAGATCGAAGATTTCGCCGCGCACGCTGAGTTCACCGGGTCGCTCGACCATGGGCTGGCGGACGTATCCTTCGTCGGCCAGGCGCTTGACGAGTTGCCCCAGGTCCAGGTGCTGGCCGTGGAGCAACTGCAAACTGCGCTGCTCGAACTCGCGCGGCTCGGGAATGGGCTGCAGCCAAGAGAGCAGCGACCCGATGACGAATCGTGGACGATCCTTCGAACGCCCCGCCAGCTGCGCGGCCACGTGCAGGCGTTGCCGCACGCTGGCCGGATCGACTTTGGTCGTCGTGCCCAGGGATTCGCGCTCGGTCAGCAGCCACGAAACCTGTCCGAAACTCTCCAAGTCCTGGGCGAAGTTGTCGGCTTCCGATTGGGACGAAACGACTAGGGCGAACATGCGCTCGGAAGGCGCGGCCAAGGCGGCTAGGACCAAGGCCTGTGACGAGCCCCACAGTCCTCCGGCCTGCACCGCCTGACGCCCAGCCAGAGCGCGCTCGAGTTCGGAAAGCGGGCTCCAGGATTCCCGAGCTCGCTGGGTCAGCGCCAGGAGCGGCGCGCCCAGTGGGTTGCTCCGGAGCGTGCTCTGGAGCGTGCTCATGCGCCCGCCGGGGATTCCAGTTCCCCGCGTTCCCGCAGCACCAGCAACGCTTCAAAGGCCGCCCAACTCTCGGCTTCCTTCAAGGTTCGGCCCCAGGCGCTGGGGAAGCGCTGCTCGTGGACCCATGCAGCGACGAGGAACACCTTGGCGTGCGCGCTGCCGCGGGTTTCGAGCAATTCGTAGCGCGGAAGCCCCGCGCCGCGGCGTTGCACGAATTCCTGCAGCACCTGTTTGGGATTGCCGTCGCGCGGAAGCGAAATGGCGCTTTCGATCTGCGCGCCCAAGCTCTCGAGCGCCCATTGCCGAGCCGCTGCGTAGCCTCCATCGAGATAGATGGCGCCCAGCACGGCTTCGTACAAATTGGCGAGCACCGAGCCGGGCAGCGTTCGCGAGCGCATGCCACGGCCCAGCGTGACCGATTCAGCCAGGCCCAGCCGGGCGCCGGCCATGGCCAGATTCTTGCGCGAAACGATGGAGGCCTTGATCTCGGTCAAGGCGCCCTCCGAAAGCTCCGAAAAGCGCATGAAGAGTTCCTGCGCCACGATCAGGTCCAGCGCCGCATCGCCCAGGAACTCCAGGCGCTCGTTGTTCCTGGCTCCATCGGCGGAGGCATGGGTCAGAGCCAGCTCGAGTAGCTCCGCGCGCGTGAATCGATACGTGAGATCCGGCACGCGGGGAGTATACGCAGGTAGGTGCTCGCCCACGGAGCTTTGCTCGGTCCGCGGGGTGCTGGCGCGGCGCGAGAGCTGGCGGCCCGCGGCTTGGCCTTGAGGCCGATGCGTGGCTCGGGACTAGGCCAGCATGTGCATCCGCTTTCCTTGGGAGTAGTCTTGGATCCCCAATAGCGTTGGTCGATTTCCAAGGCCAGGCAAACATATGGAATCCATGCGGCCTCGTTTCGGACACGGCCGACTGGCTGCGATTGGCATGTGCCTGATGCTGTGCTCAAGCGGGCGCCTCTGGGCAACGCAGGATCCAACGAGTGGGGCAACGGCTGCCAGGTGGATCCCAAGCACACAGCGCATCGTCCTCATGCCCACATGGCCGGGAGCCGAAAGCGATCACGGAGTCGTCGTCGACCTTGTCTCTAGGCGAGTCGTACACCGGCTTCCGTGGCCGGGTTCAAACATGTCCGTGGCGTTGGACGAAAGAGGAGCGCGCCTGGCGATCCTCGACCAGGCGAACACCATCTCCTTGTTCGACGTCGGCAACCAAGAACGACGAAGCAATTTCGAGGTCCCCAGCCACGGCGGGCTACTACCCGATGGCAGCGCAGAAGTTCCACTGGCACTGGAGTTTCTCGACCAGCAGCGACTGTTCGTGGCCTGCCGATCCACGGGTCCTGGAGTGTATTCCGTAGCGGGAGAGTTGGTGATCGACTTGGCGCTCGCACCCCCGGCGCCGATCATGGCCGTGGCGACGGATCGAAAGCGGGGACGGGTGGCGATTGGCGACGCGCTCGGGCGCATCGCGGTGCGCAGTTTGGATCGCGGAGACATTCTGGCGGGACCGATCGAGATCAGGCCCTGCAACTACCTCCTCGGTAGGCCGCACGAGATCTTGCAGGGAAAGGGCTTGCCTGTGCGGGGAGGCGTGTATGCGCTCGCGTGGTCACCCGACGGTCGCTATCTCGCGATCGGTCCAGGCCAAGCGAAGCTCCTCGTTTGGGACTTCGAGAACTCCTCGCAAGCGCTGTCGCTGCTCGAGTTCAGCTACGCGGATCAGGATCTCTTTGGCGACCTTTCCATAGGCGGCGTGGCCTTTGGCCCGGATTCCAAGATCGTCTACTCCATTGCTTTTGATCACTACCTACTGAGAGCATGGCGCGTGGACAGGCCAGGGCAGCCACCACTTTGGGAGAACGCCCAGTCGGGCAATGCGCGTCCGGTGCGCCCCAGCGTGAGTCGCGAAGGCTCGCGCATCGTCCATCCCCTGCGGGGCCACGTCGTCGACGCGTCGAATGGGAGTGTGCTGGCCGTACTCGCGAAGCAACTGCAACTCAAGAACCATTACGTGTGCGAAGCAAACGACGAACTCGTCTGGCTGAACTGTCGGGATCGGCTGCATGTGTTCGATCTGGCGAACCTCCAGAACCACATGGAAATACCCTTGAACGATTAACGATTCGGAGCCGCGGCTAGCAGGAGCACCTTCCATGTTCCGCGGCTCGGGCCTGGACGAGCGTCGGTGGTGTTGTTTCTTGTCCCGGCTCCCTGCGGATTGACCTGTTCTTGATCGGGCGTTCACATTCGGCCCCTACCTTCCAGCCGAGAGTAAAGAACGGTCCACTCGAACGTGGAGCTGGCCCCTTCAGAGGGTCACGCACAAGAAGGTGACGATCCTGCTAGTTGACGCGGTAGTGCGCCACCTAGCCCTTCTAGCGACCGTTCGCCGCGCGTCTTCCTTTCATGTACCCCGCCCAAGATCTTGCTGAAAATCGTCCCTTTCATGGCGCTGCTTGCGCTGGCTCAGAGCTTCTTGGTGCTCCTGCTTGTGGCCACGCCCGTGGCCGCATCTGAGCCCCTGCAGGAGACTCCAGGCTCCATTCGCGGGATCGTCATGGACAAGGATTTCGAGACCCCGCTGGCTGGCGCGACGGTCGAGAACGTGGATACGGGTCAAAAGGTGCTGACGACCGAGGATGGCAGCTACCTCTTGCAGCCGGTTCCACCAGGAAAACACACGCTGGTTTTCTCCAAGGACGGGTACTACCGGCAGGTGAAGTCCGACGTCGTGGTCTTGTCGGGGCAACTCACCGAAGTGTCCGTGGACCTCGCCGGTGAGTACACCGACATGGAGGAGTTCGTGGTCCAGGAACTCATCCAAGCGGGCGTGGGCACGGAGGCCGCGCTACTGCAACTGCGCGCGGAGTCGCCAGCGCTGCTCGATTCCGTAGGAGCCGACCTGATCAGCCGCGCGGGGGCGAGCGACGCCGCGGGTGCGCTGCGCCTGGTGGCCGGCGCCTCTACTGCCGACGGCAAGTCCGCTGTGATCCGCGGCTTGCCCGATCGCTACATCAGCTCCCAACTCAACGGCGTGCGCATGCCGAGCGCGAACGAAGACAAGCGCGCGGTCGAATTGGATCAATTTCCCTCCGTCGTCATCGAAAGCGTGCAAGTCAGCAAGACCTTTACGCCCGACCAGCAGGGCGACGCGTCGGGAGGGGCCGTCAACGTCAAGCTCAAGGGAATCCCGGACGAGAACACGCTGGAGTTCAAAGTGCAGGGAAGCACGAACTCGCAAGTGACCGGCAAGAGTGACTTCC
>JAKFYL010000183.1 GCA_021730845.1 Planctomycetota bacterium
GCCGTGGACTCCAAGGGATTCCTCAACGTGGACAAGCACATGCGCACGAGTATCGGCCACATCTACGCCATCGGGGACATCGCCGGTCAACCCATGCTGGCTCACAAGGGCAGCAAGGAAGGTCTGATTGCGGCAGCCGTAATCGCCGGCAAGAACGATGCCTACGATGCGGCCTGTGTTCCCGCAGTCATTTTTACTTCACCGGAAATGGCCTCGGTGGGCGAAAGTGAAGACGCCGCGCGTGCCCGCGGCGCGCAAGTCAAGATCGGCCAGTTTCCGTTCGCTGCGTCGGGTCGCGCCATGAGTCTGATGGAGACCGACGGCTTCGTGAAGGTCGTCGCGGACGCGGCTACGGATCGAATCTTGGGCGTGCACATGGTGGGCCCGGAAGTCACCGAGTTGATCGCCGAAGCGACGCTGGCCATCGAAATGGGAGCTACCAGCGAGGACTTGGCTCGCACGATCCATGCGCACCCCACGCTGCCGGAAGCCTTCATGGAAGCTGCGGAGTCCGTGCATGGGATGGCCGTGCACATTTTCCAGAAGCATTGACCCTAGTTCCAGAGCAGTCATTCCATTGAACGAGCTGCCGACCCTGGAGGTCCTGCGCTTGGGGCGCATTCCGTACGCCGAGGCGCACGCACTGCAGCAACAGCTCGTTGTGCAAAGGCTCGCGAACTCGCGCACGGATACGCTGGTCCTGTGTGAGCACGAACCGATCATCACTGTCGGCCGCGGCGCAGATCCAAAGCAGCAGCCGGCCGGTACGATCGAAGTGGTTGCGGTGGAACGAGGGGGGGATGCTACGTTCCACGGACCAGGGCAAATCGTCGCCTATCCCGTGTTCGAGCTTCCCCCAGGCAAACGCGACCTGCACCGGTACCTGCGCGATCTGGAGCAAGTCGTCATGGAAGTGCTGGCGGAAGTCGAAGTCGTCGGCGAGCGCAAACCTGGCGCCACCGGTGTGTGGGTGGGACCCAAGAAAGTGTGCTCCATCGGCGTCGCCGTGCGCCGCTGGGTGACATGGCACGGCCTGGCCCTCAACCTGAACGTGGACCTGGCCAGCTTCCGCGGGTTTCGGCCGTGTGGGCTCGAAGCCGAGGTCATGGCCAATGTTTCCGAGTTCACCGAACTACCTCCGGCGAGACTCTTGTTCGAAGTTTTGCTGGTAAAGCACTTTTGCGCGGTGTTCGGCTTGCGGCTACCCGACCCACCTGCCCCGTCGGCACCAGAAAACTTGACTGGGTTGCCAATTTTTCCGGGGTCTTGAGGGCAGGTGCGGGTGAACACCCGCGAACGACAAAACCTTGCCTCTTTGGCGCGGAAATCGGTCTGTGCGCCAAAGAGTGGTCCCGTGCTGTGCCGATGAGTGGCCAACGGTAGCGCCGTCCGCGAGCCAATCCTGGCCCACGCAGGTGGCGCGCTCGTCTTGCCCAATACCACGCCCCCCCATCTGACTTGATCCGCCATCACACCATGACCGATTGGCAAGCCTCTCCGCTAATTGACGACGCAGTCATTGCCAGCCTATTCGAACTAGGGGGCGCGGAAGACCCCGGTCTGTTTCGCGAGTTGGTCGCGTTGTACTTGGCGGATACCCCGCGCTTGTTGCAGGCGCTCGAAGAGTCCAGTCAAGTAGCCGATGGCGGTGGGCTGGAACGCGCCGCACATACACTCAAATCCAGTAGCGCCAACATGGGAGCTGCACGGCTCAGCGCATTGTGCAAAACGCTGGAGGCCCGAGCGCGCAGCCGGCAATTCGATGAGGTGCCATCCCTGGTCGCCGAGGCGCGCGAGACGTTTGGCAGGGTGGTGGACGCACTCATGTCCAAGACGGACGCCGCCTAATTCCAACGCACAGTTCCACGATTGGAAAATCGAACAATGCTCGGCAAGCAACTCGACGAACTGCGAATGACCGGCTGCCTCCCGTCGCCGACGGGAGTTGGCCTGACCATTCTCGAGTTGACCCGCGGTGAAGACTACTCCCTGGGCGATTTGGCCCAAGCGATCCAGGTCGATCCAGCGCTGACGAGCCGAATCATCAAATTGGCGAACTCGTCCCTCAAGCAGGGTGTCGAGTCAGCGCGAACGGTTCAAGACGCGGCCATGCGCCTTGGTGTCCGTACAGTGCGCAGCATCGCCCTCGGCTTCTCGCTGGTGAACAACAATCGCGCGGGCAAGTGCCGCACCTTCGACTACGATGCCTACTGGGCACGTGCGATCGCTCGCGGGGTGATTACTCAGGCCCTCTCGGCGGAGACACGCCTTGGAATTCCGGCCGAGGGATTCACGCTGGGGCTGCTGTGCGAAATCGGATACCTGGCGTTGGCCAGCATCCATCCCGAGGCCTACGCGGACCTATTGCTCAAGGACGGAGCCCAAGATCCGACGCGCTTGCGCGAGCTCGAGCAGCAGGCCTTCTCCATCGATCACGCCGAGCTCTCGGCCGGCATGATGCGCGACTGGAAGCTGCCCGAAGCTTTCGCCTGGGCCGTGTGCGCCTACGCCGTGGACACGCCCCTGGACTCGGCGCCCAGCAAGATGGCCCGCGACTGGGCATTCCTCTTGCGCGGCTCGATGATGTTCACCAATCCGGGCCTGCTTTCTACGCTCGATGGATCGCCGACTTCGTCGGCACCGTCGGTAACTGACGTGGCCGAGCGCATGAATGTGCCGGTCGAGACGCTGCCTGCGCTGCTCCGACGCACCATGGGGGAGTGGCGCGAGTGGGGCAAGCTCCTGCGCATCCCGACGACGACCTTCCCCAATTTGAGCGTTCCGCCCAAGCCCATGCCCGCGGAGCCGTTGGCGGAGTCCAAACCCGAGAACGCGACTTCCGTTGCGGCTGGGGATAGTGAACGAAAGGGACTGCGCATCCTGGCCGTGGACGACGACCCGGTTGCATTGCGCTTGCTCGTGCACCACTTGACTCGCGACGGTCACGAGGTGTGTCAGGCGACGAACGGCTCCGAAGCCTTGAAAATGGCCTTGGAGCAATCGCCGCAAATGCTGATCTCGGACTGGATGATGCCGGAAATGGACGGCCTGGAAGTGTGCAAGGCGCTGCGCCGCACCGTTCCTGGCATGGCCATCTATGTGCTCATCGTCGCCGGACGCGAAGACGAGAGCCGCATCGTCGAGGCCTTTGACGCCGGCTCCGACGACTACGTCAGCAAGCCCTTCAATCCGCGCATCCTGCTGGCCCGCGTTCGCGCAGGGCAGCGCATGATCGAGCTGCGCGAGAAGGTCGAGCTAGACCACGACGAGCGTCAACGCCAGATGTCGCGCATGGCTGTGTTGAATCGGAAATTCGAATCGCAGGCCATGACGGATGCGCTGACGCAGTTGCCCAATCGGCGCTACGCCATGGACCGACTCGACCAAGAGTTCGCCAATAGCATGCGCGGCAAGTCGAAGCTGTCCGTGGCCGTCATCGACATCGACCACTTCAAGCAGGTCAACGACCAGTATGGCCACGACATCGGCGACTTGGTCCTGCGAGAAACGGCCAAGGTGCTGAAAGACACGATTCGGCGTGGGGACGTGGTGTGCCGCATGGGCGGCGAGGAATTCCTGGTAATCAGTCCGGACAGCGATCTAGCCGGCTGCGCCGCCACCGCGGAGCGGATTCGAGCGGCAGTCAGTGAGCACGTGATCGGATTCCGCCTAGGACGCAGCATCACGGTCAGCCTGGGAGTTGCCGAGCGGACAGCCAACGTGCCCTCGGTGGACGAATTGCTGCGCATCGCTGACCGCCGCGTCTACAGCGCCAAGTCCCAAGGCCGAAACCGAGTGTGCTTGACTTCCGAGGAAGGACCATCACCCGGCCAGGTTGCCTGAGTGCGGGGCTAGGTATTCGCCGCTAAGGGCCAACAGCGATGGGGCTGGACCAAGCAGCACCACCGTCTTCTTGCTGGACCCGCACCCAAACGCACTCCCCGACCTTCAGCTCTTCAAGCGTTGCGCGTACCGTCAAGTCGCTGCCTTGGACGAGGTCGACCGCAAACGTCGTTTGGCCGCGCATGACCTCGATGGAGCGAATTGGAGCAGTTCCAATCACTTGGATGAACAGGTTGTCGGGTCCGGAGCACTCCGCCAGCCGTGCCACTTGACCCATGCGCGCGGGACCAAGCGCTACGCGCAACACGATGCGCGGACCATTGGTCGCATACACGTTTCGATTGCGCAGCGCGGCGAGAACGCTTGCTGCGCTCAGGTTGTCGGCCAAAACTGCCGCCAGGCCGCCGCACGGATAGTGGGGCATGCGGTGCGACATTCCCGGATGTCCGTCGTGGCTATCGCCGCTGCCGACAAACCCCAGCAACCTGTCCGCGCGCACGTGGTTTTGAACGAACGCCTCCGTGTCCGCGGCGTAGATCGGAGCGTGCGAGCTCGAAGCATCGCTGGCTCCATGGGCCGAGACGATTTCCACGGCTGGCTCGACCTCCGCGTGCCCCACGTGTCTCCAGTCGAGCGCGATCGGACCACCCGCGGGGTGGTGGGGGATCGCGAGCGCGGATTGGCCTAGAAGGCCGGCCCACAACTCCTGCGGCGTATCGAATTTGGGGTCTAGTGAGGACAAGAGAGGCGTGGAACTCCCGAAGAACACGACGTGCCGGTGGCCCCAAATCCAACTGGTCCATTCGTAGCCAGGCAGGGCCAGGAACGTGCCGGGCCGATTGGCGGCGCGCGCCTCTGCGACGCACGCGTCCCACACAGCCGGGTGCCCGTCCAAGAACTCCAGGCCCCAGTGGTCGTGGTCGGTCACGGCGGCGATGTCGAGCCCGGCCACATCGCGTGCGTAGGCGAAGTAATCCTTCGTCGTGCCCGTGCCATCCGAGAGTCCCGTGTGCCCGTGAAGATCGGCCCAATACACGCGCGGTGCTTGGGCGCTCACGTGGAGCGGATTGGTTTGGGTCTCGAGCACTCCCTCGCTCGTGCGCAGTCGGACGGGCATGGTCAGCACGCCGGCCTCGCCGATCTGGATGGCGACGCGCGCCGCGCCGCGATCTTGTGGACCAAGGGCGTACTCGCGCGGCCCTTGGCAGCCCTGGGGCAGATCCCACTCGAGCTTGCCATCGACCGGAAAGAACGCGTTTCCGCGCTGGTCCAGCGCGGCGACGATCAGTTCCACCTCGGTCTGGGGTCGCGCCACACTGGGCCAAATGGCCGACAGTGCGACCGGAGCGTTCGGTTCGACGCGAATCGTCGTGTCGCTCTGGCAAGCCTTGCGCAGTCCATCGCCGTCGCCGTCCACGGCGAACAGGAAGCGTTCCTCGCCCTCGGCGTAGGGGTCCACGCGGACTCCCACGGCGCCAGTTCCATACACGAGTTGGATGCGCTGTCCTGGCTCGAGCCCCTGCTCGTGGAACGTCACGCACAACAGCTGGCGATCGATCGTTCGCGCCTCGAAGGGCACCGAACTCGGCGAACTGCTCACGACGCAGAACCCGGGCCGATTTTCGTCGCTGGTTTGGGGGGTGCTCCACTCCCAAAACGGCGGTGCTTGAAAGTACAGCGCGCCGCCCTTCTGGATGCCGAGCGGGCCGCACTCGTACCCAAAGGTCCAGCTTGCGAAGGAGCCCGCGCTCACGGTTCTGGGGCCTTCCTCGATCCACGCCCGTCCCGTGCCGTCGCGCTCGTCATAGGGGCGCCTTTGCGCCTCAACGAGCTGATCGCGGATCTCGAGCTTGGCGCTGGCGGGCAAATCCTCGCGCCCGCAGGCTGCCAGCGCGAGGGCCAATCCTGCGCAACCTACCAGCGGAAGAAAGACTGCGCGAGCCACAGTTTGGGGCGCTCCTGTACCGCATCGACGGCCGCGAGGATCGAGTCCTTGTCTTTGCCGACCAGTGACGACAGATCGGTTCTGAGCTCATCGACGAAAGGCCCCTCTAGATTGGCGAGTTTGCCCAGGGCTTCCTGCAAGACCGCCGGATCCTTGACGATGCGCGGTCGGTGCGAGTGCATCGTCTTGCGCGCCAGCTCCCAGTCCTTGATGCCCGAGTCGGTGCGCAACGACTTCAGGCCGGTCAGCTTGGCCTTCTCGATCGGCGTTCCCATCAGTGCGGACCACTCGACCAGGACTTCAAATGCGGCACCGCGGCCTTGGCTGACTAGCCGGTCCGCGCTACTGGCGGGATCGGCGATGGCCGTTCGCAATGCCTCGAGCCGCGCCTGGGCCAGTGCGACTTCCGGGTAGATAGGATCCAGGGCCGCACTCGCTAGCAGCACAGGCCAAGCCGGGCCCAGGTCGCCGCGCGTCAACGCCGGTACCGCAGTCCCCTTCCATGTCGGTGCCCACTGCTGGAATTCGAGGATGCGGCGTTTGGTGACCAATTCGCGATACGGAACGGTCACGTATGTTTCCTGTCCCGGGGCCCACGGCTCGCTGGCGGATATGCCCGGATCGCCCTCCCAGGCTACGGTGCCGTCGACGTCGAGCAACAACAGGCGCGGGAGGTGGAAGCGACCCGTGAAAAAGGCTTTGTTGGTTTCGCCGATGCCAACGCTTTCGCGAGCATCCACGCCCACGGTTCCCGGCATGGGATTCGAAGCCAGATAGGACTCGATCTGTTCGGAGTCGTTGGGAGAGCAAATCGACACGATTTCCAGGCCTGACTGTGCGCCTTCCTTGGCGAACTCCTGCAGCCAGTCGCTGATGCGAACGATCTCATTTTGCTCGATGCTCCACAGCACCAGCAGTTGCGGCGTACCCCGTTTTTCCTCCCAGCTCGCACGCGAGCCCTGTGCCCAATCGCCGACTCGAGGGAACGGCGGCTGCAAGCCGACGTAGCTGCCGTTCACGGCTTGCCCGGAGGCCTTGAGCTTTTGCATGACCAAGTCGCGCTCGATCGCGCCGGCAGAATCCTTCGCGCTGCGCGCCTTGTAACGCACTTCCCGAAAACGCGAGCTGCCCTTGCCCGTGATCAACCCGAAACTTCCGCGCAGAACGCTGCCGTTGCCAAAATCCTGGGATGCCATGAGCGCCGAATCCACCCAGCAGTCCACCATGGATCCGGAAACGTCGATGCGCAGCTTGTACCAGCGTTCTGCCTGGGACTGACCTTCGCTCTCCGTCTCGTCGAGCGGGTTGTGGCGCCAGGTTTTCGTCGTTCCACCAAAGAAACTGGCTAGGTCGGCGAATCCGCTTCCGGCAGTCTTGGCGGCGGCGGCGGGCGCCTCCGCGCCCTTCTTGCGTCCCGGGAACACGATCAAGGAATGAAACGTGGCCGCGTCCTTGCGGCCAAAGACCAAGCCCGCGAACACCCCTTTGCCGGGCTCGACCGAAACCTGCGCTTCGAAGGAGTAGTCACCCGAGGTGACTTTGTCCATGGTGAGCACCTGGTAGTCGTAGGAGTCGGACGCATATTCACCGAGCTTGGCTTCGAGCAGGTTGCCGCTAGGCATAAAACCAGTCGGTCCGCCACTGTTCCAACCTGCGAGGTCGCTCTCGTTGTAGGCCAGCTCCCAAAGTTGGATCGAACGGCCGGTCTTGCGCAGCGCGCGCTCATAGGCCGCTAGCAGGTCCGGCACGCCGAGTTCCGTCGAGAAGTGCATGGCGACTTCCATGACTTGCAAATCCATTTCGGCTTGCTCGTAGCGTGCGACCAGATCGCGAGCCAGCTTCCAAACCTCGGCGTGGATTTTGTCCAACGAGGAGCGCGCGGGATCGCACCGCGACACCAGGCCTTCGGCCCTCGCCAGCAATTTGGGATCCAATTTGGGCGCCGACTCCAAGGCGCGCGCGGCCTCGAGGCCGAGTTTCGTGGCTCGGTCGAGGGCTTTGCGTTTTT
>JAKFYL010000437.1 GCA_021730845.1 Planctomycetota bacterium
GTACGTGTCGGCCATGTCGCGCTCGAGTTGCGCCAAATCGTCGGGCACGTAGGCCAAGGTGCGCGTGATGCGCAGGATCTTCTGGCACGTTCGCCAGAAGAATTCTTCGACTCGCGCACGGTTCTTGAGGGTCAATTGACCCACTTTGAACAGCACCATGGCTTCGTCGCGCAGTTGGAGCGCGTCGTGGTAGCTCTCTTGGAAGTTCTTGGCCGTCACCGCGTCGCACACGCTGGCGGCATTGGCCAAGATCTCCGGGTCGTCTTCGCGCGGCGGTTCCGGTTGGGCATCCTGGGCGAAATCGGTCACGCCCAGCACTTCCGTGATGAGCACGGCGTGGTGCGCGGTCAAGGCGCGCCCGGATTCGGTGACGATCGTCGGCTGCGGAATGTCGGCTTCGTTGCAGGCCTCTTTGAGGTGGTACACGACGTCGCGTGCGTACTCCTGCATCGAGTAGTTCATGGACGACTCGAAATTGGTGCTCGAGCCGTCGTAGTCGACGCCCAAACCACCGCCGACATCCATATATTCGATGCGCGCGCCCATCTCCCACAGCTCGATCAAGGTGCGGGTCGCCTCGCGCATGGCATTCTTCACCGCGCGGATGTCCGTGACTTGGCTGCCGATGTGGAAGTGCAGCAGGCGCAGGCTGGAAATCTCGCCTTCCAATTCGAGCGTTTCGACCAGCTGCACGATTTGGCGCGTCGTCAGGCCGAACTTCGAACGATCGCCGCCCGAGTCGCTCCAGCGGCCGGAGCCGCGACCACCGAGCTTGGAACGCACTCCCACCGTGGCCTTGATGCCCAGCTTGCGCGAGCTGCGCAGGATGGTGCCTAGCTCGCTGAATTTCTCGATCACCAAGATCGGCGTCAGGCCCAGCTTGGAGGAAAGCAGCGCGGTCTCGACGTAGTCCTCGTCCTTGTAGCCGTTGCACACCAGGAGCGCGCCGGTCTGGGCTTGCAAGGCAATGGCCGCCAGGAGCTCAGGTTTGCTGCCGACCTCCAGACCCATGCCGTGCAATCGCCCTTCGGCCAGCAGCGCCTCGACGACGTGGCGCTGCTGGTTGACCTTTATCGGGAATACGCCCCGGTAGGGGGCTTGGTAGCCGAACTCGGCGCGCGCCATGTTGAAGGCGTTGTTCATCTCCCGAACGCGCGCCCGGAGGATGCCGTCGAAGCGCATCAAGATCGGCGTGGCGATGCCGCGCCGCCGGATCTGGTCCAGCATCTTGAAGATGTCGATGGCCGGCGCACTGGGGTGGTCGGGTCCCTCCGGCGTGGCTTCGACGTTGCCTTCGGAGTTGACTCGGAAATAGCCTCGGCCCCAGTTGGGGACGTTGTACAGGCTTTCACTATCGGTGTGTGTCCAGGCTGCCATCCGCTGCGCGGCTCCTTGCGCGGGCCATGTGCGGACTGTTCCGCAGGTGAGGACGGATTATAGACACGTTTGGGTCCGAGCAACTCCTTCCGCTCTGAACATTTCGTGCCGCATGGGGCAGCGCGGGCCCGTCGGCCAAGGGGACAGTGCGCTCGGAGAGCTCGAGGAACTAGAATTTCCGCCGCGATGGGGGGCGAGCTGCGCAAGGACACCACGGCCGAGCCGGATTGGCTCCAACGGATCGACGTCGGAGCCGCCGCAGGGCGCCTGGCGGGCGTCATCCGCGCGACTCCGCTCGTCGATTTCGACGCTCTGGACCCCCGCGTGCACCTGCGCCTCAAGCTCGAATGCCTGCAGGAGACCGGTTCCTTCAAGGCGCGCGGCGCCTGGAACCAGTTGTCTCAGCTCGCCCCAGGGGCCCGCGAGCGAGGTGTGGTGGCTGCCAGCTCGGGAAACCACGGCAAGGCGCTGGCCTGGGCCGCGCAGCGGGCTCGCGTGCCTGCGACCATCGTCATGCCCGGCGACGCCTATCCGAACAAGATCCAGGCCTGCCGGGATTTCGGCGCCGAAGTGGTGCTGGCAAAAGACCGCATGCACGCCGAAGTCTTGGTCGCCGAGCGCGTCGCAGGCGGGCAAACTCTCGTCCATCCTTACGATAGCGAGCGCACCATCGCCGGCGCCGGCACGGTCGGCCTGGAAATCGCACGCGAGTGGCCCGCTGCGGAAGTGGTACTGGTCCCCGTGGGCGGCGGAGGCCTGATTTCCGGCATCACCATCGCCCTGCGCAAGCAGTTCGGCCGCGCGGTGCAAGTGTTCGGCGTGGAACCCCAGGGCGCGCCGGATCTGAGCTTGGCCTTGGAGCACGCTCGCCCCGTCACACTGGAGCGGGTCACGACCAAGGTGCAAGGCCTGTGTCCGCCCAGCGCTGGGGTCTTGAACACGGCCATTTGCGGTCAGCACCTGGACGGAGTCTGGACCTTGCCCGACGAGCCCATCTTCGAAGCCCAGCGCGAGCTCGTCTTGCGCGGAGGTTGGACCGTGGAGCCCGCCGGTGCAGCCGGGGTGGCCGCCGTGCTCGCGCGCGCCTTGCCCGAACGCTTGCTCCAAGGGCGCGATCGAACCGATCCCCTGCGCGTCGTCGCCGTAGTTTCGGGCGGCAACCCGGACCCGGCCCAATTGGCCGCCATCTCGGCCCGTGGCTGACGTGTCGCTTCGAGCCTCGAACAAGCGCGTCGTACTGGTGCGCACGATCGGTCCGCGCAACGCGGGCAGCGCGCTGCGCGCCGTGGCCAATTTCGGTCCGGCGGATCTGTGGTTCGTCGCTCCGGCTCGGCCCTCGTTGCTCGAGCACCCCGAATTCGAGCAGATGGCCCACGGTGTGGAGCGCATCCGCGAACGCGTGCGCGTGGTGGAGCGCTTGGAGGACGCCCTGGCTGACTGTTCGCACAGTTTGGGATTCACTGCGCGCCCACGCGACCGCAAGCGCGTCGACTGGCCCGAGTTCGTGCCCGAAGCCCGGCGTTGGTGCTCCACGTCCGGCGCGCGCGTGGCGCTGGTCTTCGGCAGCGAAGAAAACGGTCTGACCGAGACGGAATCCGATCTGTGCCAGTTGCTGGTGCACATTCCCACCTCGGGCGAGCACCAGTCGATCAATCTAGCGCTGGCGCTGGGCATCGTATTGCACGACCTGTTCGCGGGTCCCGGCCGGCATGTGCGCGAGCGTGGGCCGCGCATGGCCGACCAGGATTCCGTCAGTTACTTGAAGCATCACCTCAAGGCCGTGCTGGCTGGGCGCGTGGCACGTTCCAGCGCGGCCCAACAGGACATCGAAGGTTCGATCGAGCGTGTATTCTCGCGTGCTCCCATCGAGAGCCGCGATGCACGCGCTTGGAACATGATGATGCGCGCCTTGGGCAGCCAGCTGACGCCCAAGGACTTCGGCATCGAAAAGCAAAGCAAGAACTCGCGTCGCGACCGCGTCGTGCAGGCCGCGCGCGCAAAGCCGCCACAGGCCCTTCCTCCCGGCGCGAGCGGTTAGGGTCCGTCCGGGAATACGTGTTACATACTAGCGTGCCATCGTCGCCGCTGGCGTCGTTGCGGCTCCTCCGAGTATTGCCGTGAACGCGCGTCGTCGCCGCGCCTAGCCACCGGCGACGATGGCTCGCTAGTATGTAACACTTGTTCCCAGACGGACCCTTAGGCTGGCTTCACCCGCAGGCAACGCCTGACACCCATCCATGGTTCGACTCAACCGCATCTACACTCGCACCGGCGACGACGGCACCACGGCTTTGGGCGACGGCGCTCGACTGGAAAAGCACCATCCGCGCATTGCCGCCTATGGCACGGTGGACGAGCTCTCCAGCGTCTTGGGGCTGGCGATCGTCTACAGTCCGGACGGCGAGCAGAAGCGCTGGCTGCAGCGCATACAAAACGAACTGTTCGACGTAGGCGCGGACCTGTGCGTGCCCGGTGCGAGCGGCTCGGGCCTGCGTTTGACGGCGAACTACACGCGGACCCTGGAAAACATGATCGACGAGGTCAACGCGCGGCTGGAGCCGTTGACTTCCTTCGTGCTGCCGGGAGGATCGGCGAGCGCGGCCTGGCTGCATTTGGCGCGCACCGTGTGTCGGCGCGCGGAACGTCTGGTAACGGAACTTGTCAGCTTGCCCAGCGAGCGCGACTCGGTGAATCCCGAAGTCGTGCGCTATCTCAATCGGCTTTCCGATCTCCTGTTCGTCATGGCACGCGCGGCCAATCGCGACGGCCGGGACGACATCCTGTGGCAGCCGGGTGGCTCCCAGCCCCTGACGCCCAAGTGACCGCGGCGGACCGTTCGGCGCTGTGCGTGCGCGTTCGCGGTCACGTGCAAGGCGTCGGTTTTCGCTGGAAGACGCGCGAAGCAGCCGTTGCGCGCGGTCTGGCGGGCTGGGTGTGCAATCACCCCGACGGCAGCGTGGAGACCTGGATCGAAGGCCCGCGCAGCTCGGTCCTGGAGCTGCTCGAATGGCTACGCGTTGGGCCGCGCGGCGCGCGCGTCGACAGTTTGGAGCCGGTGGAAGTCGTGGCGCAGGGGCTGACCGGGTTCCTTGTGCGTTGATCGCGCTCCGGCCTCAGGCCCCGGATTCGACGTTCTGACGCGAAGCTCGCAGCGCCTCGAATTCCTTCCACAATGCGCTCAATCCAACCTCGAATTCCTGCTCGTTCCCCAAGCCAGTGACCAGTTCCGCGAAGTAGGCCGCCCCGGCGTTGTTGGCGTGCTGGATCAGGTCGCCGACGACCTGCGCTCGCTTGTCACCGGGCAGCGACTCGCCAGCGGACTGGATCTCGAGCAAGAGTCCGGGCACGCGCTTGAGGAATTGGTCGATCGCATGTTCGAGGTTTCGGCTTGCTTGCTCCGGGTTGCTTTCGAGTTCGACGCGCGACTGGGCCGCGATCTGTTCGAGGCGCTCACGGGGAATCCACTTCTCGAGTGCAGCGGCCAATGCCGGCGGGTTGATCGGCTTCGACACATAGTCGTCCATGCCCGCGGCCAAACAGCGCTCGCGGTCCCCGACCATGGCATTGGCCGTCATGGCGATGATGGGCACGCGGCGATTGGTATTGCGCTCTGCTTCGCGAATGCTGCGCGTGGCTTCGAATCCATCGCGGACAGGCATCTGGCAGTCCATCAAGACAACGTCGTAGGCCGTCTTTTGCAGCTTGTCCATGGCCTCTTGGCCGTTGTTGGCGATCTCGCACGGGTAGCCCAAACGGGCGAGCAGTTTGCTGGCGACCTTCTGGTTCACTTCGTTGTCTTCGGCCACCAAGATCTTCAATTGCTGCCTGATGACCGTTTGGTCGATCGATTGGCGCGTTATCAGGCCGGTTTTGGAGAGCGTCTCGGGTTTGCTCACGGCGCCGATTGCGGTAGCCACGGCGTCCTGCAGCGGAACTTGGCGCAGAGGTTTGGTCACCATGCCGCGGAAGCCGAATTCCTTGAGGCGCTGCGGTGCTTCGAGCCCGCTGACCGAGGTCATCAGGATCATGGGCAGCGCTTCCATGCTCGGGATGGCACGAATCTCGTTGGCCAAGACGAGTCCATCCATGCCCGGCATGCCGTAGTCGATTACGGCCACGTCGAGCTTGCGTCCGACTTTGGCCTCGGCAGTCAAGATCGCCAGCGCTTCGGCTCCCGAAGCCGCTGCCACGCATTGCGCCGGCCAAGCCTCGATCTGCGTACGCACGACTTGACGGCTGGTGATGTTGTCGTCCACGACCAAGACGCGCAAGTCGTGCAAGTACTTGGGAACGCCCTGTTCCACGATCTTCTTGTCGTACTGCTTGTCGACTTCCACGTTGAAGAAGAACACCGAGCCTTGGCCTACTTGGCTTTGGAAATCGATCTGGCCGCCCATCATTTCCACCAGCTGTTTGCTGATGACCAGCCCCAGTCCCGTGCCGCCGTACTTGCGCGTCGTGGACGAATCGACTTGCGAGAATGACATGAACATGCGATCGCGCCGGCTCTCGGGGATACCGATGCCCGTGTCCGCGATCTCGAAGCGAATGCTGGCGCGCGTGGCGGACTCCTCGAGCAAACGCACGTTCAAGGACACTTCTCCGTGATCCGTGAACTTGATCGAGTTGTTGAGCAAGTTGAGCAGCACCTGTCGCAATCGGTTGGGGTCGCCGCGCAGCCAGCGGGGCACGTTTGGACCCAGGTTGCAACTCAATTCCAGGCCTTTCTTCTCGGCCTGGAACGCGATCAGGTCACATGTTTCCTCGACCACCGTGCGCAAGTCGAATTCCAGCCGCTCGAGTTCGAGCTTGCCGGCTTCGATCTTGGAGAAGTCCAAGATGTCGTTGATGATGATCAACAAACCGTCGGCGGAATGCAGCACAGTTTCGCCCAACTCGCGCTGATTCGAGTCGAGTTCGGTCGCCAATAGCAGCTTGGTCATGCCCAGCACGCCGTTCATGGGCGTGCGGATCTCATGGCTCATGTTGGCCAGGAATTGCGACTTGGCCACGGTAGCCGCCTCGGCGCGCTCCATGGACTCACGCAATTGACGGTTGAGCTCCGTGAGTTCCGTAGTACGCACGGCAACCTGCGACTCGAGCAACGCGCCGTGATCGGCCAAGGTGCGGTTTTGCTCCTGGATCTGGTCGAGCATGCGGTTGAACGCGTTGATCAGGAATCCAACCTCGTCGTCGGATTGAATCGTCGCCCGCACGGAATAATCGCCCGCCAAGGACACGGTCTGGGCCGTGTGGATCAAGTGATCGATGGGCCTGGAGATCCAGCGCTGAAGCTGGGAGGCCATGATATACGTCACGATCAAGGCCATGACCATGATCATGAGCACGGCGGTTACCAGCCCGGTCAAGCGCTCGCTGGCGTACGTCAGCGTGGAGCCAAGGTATACGCGACCTAGCACCTCGCCGTCTTTACGGATCGTGTGCCATACCTGGACCGAACCGTTGGACTCGTAGGTGCCGTCCGTCAATCGCGGATCCGGTTTCGCCTCGCGGCCATCGCGGCTCCACTGGGCGAAAGTCGACTTCTTGGAGTCGTACAGGTAAGCGAAGCTGATCTTCTCGTTCGACTCCAGCGAACGCAGTGTGTCGTCGCCGAGCGAACCCTTCTCCCAAACCAGCGAAGAAGCCGCGTTGTCGCCGACAAGTTTGGCGATCGACGTCAAATCGCCGGCTTTGGACTGCTTGTACTGGCGCCAATCGTTGAACGCTAGCGCCGCGCAAGCCAGCAAGATGCCGGTCGCGCTGGTGAGCATCATGATCCAGGTCAATTTGGCCCGAATCGAATTGCGTGCGACTCCCATCAGCCCTTACCCGCCTTCACACCGCGCGCTGTGGCGCCGGCTCGCCCTGCGACTGGAAACAGCGGCTTGCCAGCCGGGAACCAGGCCACCAAAGGCCGGTACGTCCGCAGGACTCATTAACGTAGGGGGGGGCATTGCAAGCCGACGGGACTCGTCTTGGGGGACGAGCGGTCGCAAGGCTGCATCGGCAAGAAGGGGGGCCGCCCTTCAACGAAACTGGCCCAGACGAGTGGATCAGGCTTGCCGCAAGTCCCTATGCGGGACCGATTTGCAGCACGCCCCCAACCGGCGCAAGCTAGCCGGTCCTAAGCCCAGCTCAGGAAGGAGGATTAGGGCCGAGTAGATCCTAAGGAACTGGGCCAGATTCCCGCCAGGGACGAGGTCGCGCCGGAGGCGAAGTTCCGCTTCATCATCGCGAACGCCTTTGTCGGCCCGGCCGCCAACCGCGCCGACAAGCTCTGCCCCGCGATGAAACCCATTGAGAAAAAATGCTGCCCGTCCTGCTCGCCGACCTCATGTACCGGCACGATGCCCGGATGGTCCAGCCGGGCGGCC
>JAKFYL010000361.1 GCA_021730845.1 Planctomycetota bacterium
AGCCTGGGAGTTTCTTGGACTTCCAGCACCGGCGTCCTGCGCGTTGCTGTCGTGCCGACCTTGGCCAAGGCTCCAAACCAGCTGCGCTGGGACCAGAGCTTGCCCAGGCTCGGCGGAAACAACTCGTGCGGCAGGCGCGCCGCCTGCTCGATGAATTCCCGTGGCCGCGAGCCAAAGGCGCGCTCGACACGGGACTTGGACCCGAACAGGTTGCTGACCACGGCTTGCTCGCAGCCCTCGAGGCGGCGAAACAGCAGGGCCGGGCCCCCGGCGGCGATTACCCGGCGATGGATTTCGGGGCCTTCCAGCTCCGGATCGACCTCGGCCGTGATTTCGACCAGCTCCCCGGCCCGGCGCAGGGACGCAAGAAAGGAGCGCAAGTCGAGTGCAGGGGATTCCATGCCGAAAGTGCAGAATGCGAAAGGAACGCCCACGGCTCCACTGGAAGCGTATTTTTTAGCCCTCCGGGGCCGCGCCACGAGGTCGACCGGCACGAGCTCGAGTACGCGCCCGGAACTCCCCCCGCTCCGGCGGGTTCTGTAGGAGACACGCTCATCATGAAACAGCTCCAACTGACCCTGGCGGTTTTGCTCACACTCCCCTGGGCCTCGGTCGCGCTCGCCCAAGCCAAAGTCGCCGCCGGCACACCGGCGCCAGCGGGCCAGAGCCAGGCCGCGGTGGTGTGGGATGCTGCAGCCGCCGAACACTTGCTCAACCGCGCCGGGTTTGGAGCGCGACCGGCACAGATTGCGCGCGCCGTGGAGTTGGGCCATGCAGCCGTCGTGGAGTCGCTACTTGCTCCGAGTCTGACCGACCCCGTCGATCCCTTCGCGGTGGTTTCGCCTCCTCGCCCAAGCAAGGAAGACATGCAAGCCATGGGCGAGGAGGAGCGGCGCGAAGCCATGAACCAAGTGCGGCGCCACGCGCGCGAGCAACTGGCCGGTTTCGCCGGGTGGTGGATCGATCAAATGATCGAGGGCCACGACCCCTTGCGCGAGCGCATGACCCTGTTTTGGCATGGGTACTTCACGTCGAGCTTTCAAGACGTCAAGAACACCCAAGCGCTGATCGCGCAGAATGAGCTGCTGCGCAAGCACGCCCTGGGAAACTTCGGCGACTTGGTGCGCGGGATCATTCGCGACCCGGCCATGCTCGAATACTTGGACAACAACCAGAACAAGAAGGCCAGCCCGAACGAGAACTTCGCGCGCGAGTTGATGGAGCTTTTCACTCTGGGTGAAGGCAACTACAGCGAGGCCGACATCAAGGAGGCGGCGCGAGCGCTGACGGGCTGGGTGCGACGCAATCAAGGGCCCGATGTTTTCGCCGAATCGGAGTTCCGTCCGGGTCAGCACGACAAGGGAGTCAAGACCGTGCTGGGTGTCACGGGCAAACTGGGCGCCGACGAGTTGGCCGAGATCTTGCTCGATCAGCCGGCCTGCCCGCGCTGGGTCGCGGGCAAATTGCTCGTCTACTTGGAAGGGCGCGAGCCCAGCGCCGAGCGCTTGGAGGAATACGCGCGCAGCTTGCGCGAGAACAACTACGAAATCGCGCCTTTCTTGCGCAAGTTGTTCCTCGATCCGAGCTTCTTCGCCCAGGGCGTGCGCGCATCTCGGATCGCCAGCCCGATCGACTACCTGGTCGGCACTTGCCGCAGGCTCTCGATTCGTCCCCCCGGACAATTGGTGTGGCTCGCTGCCGGACAGATCGGTCAGCGACTGTTCGATCCGCCCAACGTGAAAGGCTGGGAGGGCGGCAAGGCTTGGATCACGACTTCGACCTTGCTCGCGCGCGGCAACTTGTCGGGCATGCTGCTGGGCGTCGTGCGCTGGGAGGACGTCATGGCTGACGATGCCCTGGTCGAAGAGGACCCGAGCATGGACAGCATGGAGGGCGGCGCCTCCATGGAAGGCATGGCGAATGAAATGGGCCCGGGCGCAGCGCGCCGCACGCAGAAAGGCGCTGCCGGCAACGCAGCACCCAAGCTCGGCGAAATGGGCCGTTTCGCGCGCTATTTGGGCGAGGGATTTCGCCCCAACATCAATCTGGGCGCGCGCTGCAAGCGGGCCAAGGCCCACAGCGATGAGCAAATCATCGATTTTATGGCTGCGGAGCTCCTGGCCGTCGATTTGATGCCAGAGAGCCGCGACGTGTTGCGCGAGTTCTTGGCCCAAGAGCGCCAGCAAGCCCCGGGGCGCCAGCAAGAACAGGAGCCCTCGGCGAAGCCTGGAGCCAAGGGCCAAGTGTCCGAGGAGTCCTTGCGAAAGCTTGCGCACTTGATCCTCTCCTTGCCCGAAGCCCAACTCCATTGACGAGTCCCAAGGACCACGGAATCCGCCGCCATGCAACCCACGCAAGCTAGCCGGCTCAGTCGCCGCGATACGTTGGCAGGAATGTGCGCCCTGGGAGTCGCAACTTGGCTCCAGGGCGACAAGCGCACAAGCCCCGTTGCGCCAAGAACGCTGCTGATCGTGCAGCTCGCCGGCGGCAACGACGGCTTGAGCATGGTCGTACCTCACGGCGACGACGGCTACCACTCCGTGCGGCCCAACTTGCGCCACAGCGCGGAAACGGTGCTGGCGCTGGACGACTACCGTGGATTGCATCCGGCGCTCAAGCGTCTGCGGGAGGTATACGCCAGCGGTTCGTTGGCGTTGGTCGAGGGCGTGGGCTATCCCAATCCGATTCGCTCGCACTTTCAGTCTTTCGACGTTTGGCACGCTGGCGATCCGCGTGGTCGCTCCGTTCCCGAGGGTTGGGTCGGACGGTTTGCAGACGCGGCTTTTCCTGCTGACACGAATCCGAACTTGATCGTTCACGTGGGCGGCACGCCGCCCTACTCCTTGCATAGTGCCAGCCATCCCCCGGCGGCATTCGTCACGCCGGCCGGCTATCGCTGGGCGGGGGACAAGGACGAGCAAGAGGCCTATGCAAACGCAGGCATGGAAGGCGCTATTTCGAAGGACCGCGAGGGAAAAGAAAAAGCCAAGTCGCAGCCTACGGAAGGGAGTAGCTTGGATTTCTTGCGCAAGGTGTTGAGCGATGGCCAGGCGTCCTCCGGGGCCATTCGGCGCGCCGCGGCTCGCTACCAGACACCCGTTGCGTATCCCGACGAGGCATTCGCGACCACCATGCGGCATGTCGCCGCGCTCGTGAACGGCGGCCTTGGGACGCGCGTGTTCTCGGCGGAGCTGGGCGGCTTCGACACGCACACGGATCAGAAGAACCGCCACGACCAGCTCATGCGCCGTTTGGACGGCGCGCTTGGCGCGCTGCTCGAGGACCTGCAGCGCACCGAGGCCGGCAAGCAAGTGGTCGTCATGGTGTTCTCCGAATTCGGCCGGCGGGTAAAGGAGAACGGTTCCCGCGGCACGGACCACGGCGTTGCCGCGCCGATGTTCGTCATGGGCGCGCCCGTCAAGGGTGGGTTGTATGGGAAGCACCCCAGCCTGACGGATCTAGACGACGGGGACCTGTCGCACACCACCGATTTCCGTTCGGTGTATGGAAGCCTATTGGAATCCTGGTTCGGTGTGCCTCACGAGCGCGTGCTTGGGAAGCGCTTTGAGCTGATCGACTTGGTGTAAGGGCAGCTAGCGCGAGGCTTGTTTCGAGAACCCAACAAATGACTTTCCGATTCGGATCGTCTTCTCTTGGCTCAGGAACCAGCGCGTCAAGCCGCGCCTAGGATCGTGTGCAGCCGCAGGATCGCGACGCGGTCGGCTTCGAACTCCAGAGCCGGGTAGGCCTTGCTGAAATCAGCCCAGCGATACTCTTTCCAGCGCGACGCGGGATGCAACGGCTCGTTGCTGCGCAGTTTGTAGCCGAAAACCCATTCGACGACTTCTTCATCACCCAAGCGCCAGCGCACCGGCAGATGCAGGTCGAGTGGACCTTCTCCGCGCGCCACCCCCAGGTCGTCCAGGATCTCGCGCCGGACTGCGCCCTCGAGCTTTTCGCCAAACCCGAGAGGGCCGTGGATCGGTCCCCAGCAAGCTTCCGGCCCTTGGGCCTTGAGCAGCAAATAGTCGGGATGGCGGTCCTCAAAACGGAACACGAAGACTTTCAGGCGGTGGAGGAGCTCGCTCACGGTGAACCCAGGGAGTATCGACCGGATGTAGACCGATTCTGGGCCCAAATCCATAGCCGATCCGGGCCTGTGTTTCCGCGGTCGTTTCGCCGTTCGTTTCCACTTGGCGCCCGGCTGCATTGCATGTCTGGCGCTTGGGGTGTCAACTTTTCAGCTCGACTTCCCTTTGGAGGCCATGCCCGACGCGTCCAAGTCAGTTCCGCAGCAGGCGGCGTCAGCCCTGGAGCAGCTCAATCTGCTCATCGACTGGGAACGCAAGGACCGCGGCGCCATGCGCGTTTCGATCGAGCCGGCGCGCGATTTGTGCCAACGACTCGGCGCTCCAGAGCGGTCTTGGAACGCGGTGCACGTTGCCGGCAGCAAGGGCAAAGGATCGACGTCCTCGCTCATTGCCGCGGGTCTTAGCGCGGCGGGCCTGCGTGTGGGCCGCTACGGATCGCCGCACGTCGAGCGCATGCACGAACGCATCGTGCTCGATGGCCGGGAAATCGACGACGGAAAGCTGAGCGAGGCGCTGTTGGCGGCCTTGGCTGCGCGCCAGGCGGCCATCCTGGAACAAACGCCTGGCGCCGGCGCGACATGGTTCGATGTGGTTACGGCTGCGGCCTTCCACGCTTTTTGTGCGGCCCGGGTCGATTGGGCCGTGATCGAAGTTGGTCTCGGCGGCCGGCTGGACTCAACCAACGTCATCTCTCCACAAGCGTGCGTGATCACGACCATCGAACTCGAGCACGCCAAGATCTTGGGCGGAACTCTGGCTGCCATTGCCGGCGAGAAAGCGGGCATTCTCAAAGCCGGCTGTGCGCTGGTGACCGGCGTGCCTGCCGGTAGCGAAGCGGGACAGGTCATCGATGCACGCGCCAAGGCCTTGGGGCTCCAGCCCGAACGACCGCCCGAGGAGAGCTTCGCGCGCCTGGGGATCGAGAATCGGAACGTCGAAATCGCAGGGCTCCTGCTCGACTGCTTGGGCGCACGCGGAGTGCGCACGCAGCGGGGTCAACCCCTGACGCGGGCAGTGCTCACGCCGCAGGTCATCGCCGGCGCCCGACTGCCCGGGCGCCTGGAACGATTTTCGATTGCGGGCGTGCCTGTGGTGCTCGACGGCGCTCACACCCCGGCCAGCGTCGGGGCCGTCCTCGATGACTTGAACGGCGCGTTCGGGGCCCGCGGCTTGCCCCAGGTCGTGATCGGCATGGCCCGCGACAAAGACCTGGACGGGATCCTCAAGAGACTCGCCGGCCGGGTCGATAGGCTGATCTGCACTTGTGTGGGCAGCGACCTCCACCGCACTCCCGAAGAAATCAGGAACGCGGCGCAGAGCGCCGGAATGGCAGCCGAAACGGCTGCCACGCCCACAGGTGCCATCCAAACAGCCATCGACCGCGCCCGTTCCCAAAACGGGTGGGTCTTGGCCATCGGTTCCTTGTACCTCGCTGGTTCCCTGCGCCCCCTGCTGAGAAGCATGCCGAAAGAGGGTTCATGTTGACGATCGTTTCCGAGCTCTTCCTCACCGACTCCTTCCTCATCAAAGGTGAGATCGAGCGCAAGTACGCCCGTTTGAGTCAGGTGCTCGACGAGCACCGGCGCTACTTCCTCAAGATCCGCAACGCAACGTTGGTGGACTTGAACACCTGCGACCGGATCTCGACGCCCATACTCAACGTCAATGTGGACGAGATCCTCTTGGCCCACGAGTTCCTCGACAGCGCCAACGATCCAACCCAGGCCGAGCTCTACAAGAACCAGCGCTACAACAAAGTGCGCGTGTTCTTCACCGGACACCTGAACCTGGAAGTGGGCGGCGAAGTGCGTCCCGGTTCCTATGAAGTCGACGACCGCGCCACACGGCGCTTTTTCGTCATGCGCAACCCGGTTCTGCGCGGCTTCAACAACCACGAAGACTCGGACCTGAAGCTGCTCTCCAAGTTGCCGTACATGATCGTCAACAAGACGCGGCTGTCCTACATCTACGACTTCAACGAGTAGCCGACTTCTAGCTACGATTCGGGCTCGGTCTCCGAGCCCGAGGACTCCGCCTGCGAAGTTCTGGTCTGGCTGACCTCGTCGAGCAATTCGACGTAGCTGGCGTAGCGCGAAGCGGCGATTTGGCCCTTGTCCAGCGCTTCGCGCACGGCGCATCCTGGCTCGTGGTCGTGGGAACAATCGGGAAAGCGGCACAAAGCGGCAGGCGCCGCGAACTCGGGAAACGCGCCGCGCAAGTCGTCCGCGTGCATGCCGTGTGCGCGGAAGCTGCGCACGCCCGGGGTATCGATCACCGATCCGAGGCCTTCGAGTTCGATCCAGCGCGAGAAACTGGTGGTGTGCTGGCCGCTGTCCCAATAGGCACTGATCCGGCCTTCGGCCAGGCCCAAGCTGGGCTGGATCGCATTGAGCAAGCTCGACTTGCCCACGCCGGAACCCCCGTAGAGCGCGCTCACCTTGCCCAGCAGGAGGTCGCGCAAGTCTCCCAGGCCGGATCCCGTTTTCGTGCTGGTGAGCAGCACGCGGTAGCCGGCCAAGCGATAGGTTTCCTCGAGCTTCGCGCTGCCTCGTTTCTTGTCCAAGTCGATCTTGTTGAGCACGAGCATGGCTGGGATGCCGTGCCAGCTGCAGGCGCTCAAGATGCGGTCGACACGCATCGAGGAAAACAGCGGATTGCGGACCGAGGCGATCACCAAGAGCTGGTCGACATTGGCGAACAGGATTTGCTCGCGCGGATCGTGCATCGAGGCCACCCGGCTCAGGTAGTTGCGGCGCGGCAGGACCTCGGCGATTCCGGCCGCATCTCCCTCGCGCTCGACGCGCACGAGATCGCCCACGGCCATGGGGTTCTTGCGGCCGGCCAAATCCTCGAAAAGGCGCCCGCGGGGGACGCAGGGCACGATCTGCGCGCCGAGCGCGACGTGCGCCTGCTTGGCGTCCAGGCGCACCACCCGGCCGATCGCGCTGCTTTCGGCGGGGGAGTTGGTCACGCTGGCTATCCTAGCCGACAATCGAGCCTCCATGACCACGATTCGATCAAAAGACAACGCCGTGCTGAGGCGCGTGCGCGCCGCGCAAGCCGGCAAGGCCGCAGGCGAAATCGTGCTCGAAGGCGAGCGCTTGATCGCGGACGCCTTGAGCGCGGGAATCGAGTTGGTGGCCGTCTTGGTGTCCGGCGAGCTCGAGGGGCGAGCCGAAGAGCTCAGGCGCCGGGGACTGGCGGTGCATCTGGTCGAGACCAGCCTGCTCGAGCGACTCAGCAGCTTGGCGCACTCGCCGGGGATTCTGGCGCTGGGTTTGGCGCCGCCGACGCGCCGACTGGCCGATTTGGCGCTAGAGCCCGACGCGCTGCTCTTGGTCGTCGACGGCATTGCCGATCCGGGGAACCTAGGCGCCTTGGCGCGCAGCGCGGAAGCCGCCGGCGCCGCGGCTCTGTGCACGATCGCTGGCGGAGCGAAACCGTGGAACGAGAAAGCCCTGCGCGGGTCGATGGGCAGTTTGCTGCGCTTGCCCGTGGTGGTGTTCGACCAGGCCAAAGATGCGGCGACAGGTCTGGGTGCGCTGGGCTTCCGACATGTGATCGCCGCCACGCGCGGCGGCATTCCCTACGCGACATTCGACTGGTCCGGTCGCATCGCTCTGTGGGTGGGGTCCGAAA
>JAKFYL010000149.1 GCA_021730845.1 Planctomycetota bacterium
CTCCATGGCGCTGCTCACCGAAAGATTGCCGAAGGCCGACCGACCAGGCAGGCCCATGACTCCGACGGGAACTCCGGGTGCCAAGCAGCGGCTTTCCAGCGCCAGCGCCTCCACGGCGCGCGCCACGCCGTCGTGGTGGAATTCCCTGCGCGCTAGCCAGCCCAGGATGGCGCGCGTCTGACCCTGTTCGAGCGCGTCCAGGACTCGGTCGGTGGAATGATCTTGCATCGGGCCCAAGCCTGTAAGGCCGCGCGCTTGGCACCAGCGCACCCACTCGCGCTGGCAGTGGTCGCACAGGCACCAATCCATGGGACTCCCGCTAGGAGTCAAGCTGACCTCGTCTCCCAGCGAAATCCCAACCGCGGATTGCCGTTCCTGCGCGAGCGTATCCGCCAGCGTGTCCATGAGCTGCGCTAGAGTGCCGGGGTCGTTCAGGCATGGACGGCGCACGAGCAGCTCGTCCGAGCGCTCGCGCATCCAGCGCTCGTGGTGCTCGCGTACACCTGCGCTCTCCCAGTCCAGGTGCAGCTCATTGCGCCCGGCGGCGTTGAACACCAGCCAGGCACCATGCGCCGGCGCTGCCGCTTGCCGGGCCACGACGCGCCCGCCAAGCAAACGGGTCAGTTCTTCGCCCACCTCGGATGGGGTCTGGTCCGCGATCCAAAGCAGGCTTGGGAAGTCCTGGTGGCGCGCGCCAAGCAGCGGGGTTTGCGCCTGCGCCAGCGCTGCGAGCCACCCAAGGGCCGCATAGCTAGCCAGCGCAGGTGAAACGGCTCGCAGCATGAACTACAAGAAGGTGGTCGCTAGCTCCTATTCCAACCGTGATCGCGGCGGGACTTGTCGCCGCGTGCTCCAGCGAACACACTGTACAGGAGTTCTTCCACACGCTCCATGGCCTCCCACGGCATCGACCCCCAGCGTTTCGCGGCGCGACTTCCCAATTGGATCGTACCCAAAGGGCCCGACAGCGACGTGGTTGTATCCAGCCGCGTTCGATTGGCGCGCAACCTGACCGGCTATCCGTTCGTTTCGCGCTTGAGTCCGGAGCGCGCCGCGGAGATGTCCAGCGAGCTACGCGAGCACTTGCTCGCCGCGGTGGAGCGCTGCGGCGCGAGCGACAGCTCGCACTGGGTCGACATCCATGAATCCGAGCCGGTGTTGCGCCTGTTGCTGCGCGAACGCCACTTGGTCAGCCGAGACCTAGCACCGGTGGGGGAAGAACGCGACGCACCGCCGGGGCGCGCGGTGGCTTTCGACCAATCCGAGACGGTTTCGGTGATGGTCAACGAAGAGGATCACTTGCGCATCCAGACCCTCGAGTCGGGGCTGGATTTGGAGCATGCCTGGAAGCGCTGTGAAGCCGTCGACTTGGCATTGGAACCGCGCCTGCAAGTAGCTTACAGCGAGCAGCACGGGTACTTGACCTGCTGCCCGACCAATGTCGGCACAGGGCTGCGCGCTTCGGTCATGCTGCATCTGCCCGCCTTGTCCCTGGTGCGCGTGGAGCTGGAAAAGGTGTTCGCCGCGGTGCAGCGCACCGGGCTAGCCGTGCGCGGCCTGTACGGCGAAGGTTCGCGCGCCTTCGGCGACTACTACCAGATTTCCAACCAGGTCACGCTGGGCCGCTCGGAAGAGCGACTGATCCAAGATTTGTCGACCATGGTGACGGCGATCGTGCGCTTCGAGCGCTCCGTGCGCGCGAAATTGCTCGGCGAGCGGCGCTCGGCTTTGGTCGATCGCGTCAGCCGGTCCCTGGGGCTGCTGCGCACGGCGCGGGCCATGCCCACCGACGGCGCGCTCGCGCATCTGTCCAACTTGCGCCTGGGGGTGCACTCCGGCTTGTGGAGCGGCGTTGCCCTGGAGCGTCTGGCGCAAGTGCGCGTGCAGATCCAAAAGGGCCACATCCAAGCCCTGACCCAGAAGGAACTGACCAGCGAGCCCATGGAGGCCAGCGAGCGCGATCGCTGGCGCGCGGCCTACTTGCGCCAGACCCTGGCCGACCGCTGATTCCGGTCGCCGCGCCAGGGAAAAACCTTTCCAGCCTGAAGCGGGCAAGGCGCGGGAAATAGGTCCTTTGCCGCGGGCTGGGGCGAATCGTCATAAGAGCGCGAAGGTCCAGGCTCGATAGGAGCCTGGCCCCAAGTCCCCCTAGGGCTCCCATGCTGGTATATGTTCGCCTAGCCTATTGGCTGTGGGCCGCGGCCCAAGCACTCTCACCCTCCGCTCCGCTCGCACTGACCCAAAGCGTGCGCGCCGAGTTGCTCGAAGGCCGCGCAAGCTTGACCGTGGCACAGGCGCGCGTGGAGTGGCTAGTCGGCAAAGGCTTCGAGCCCATGCGCGAGGATGCCGAGCTGGAACTGGGCGCCTTGGCGCGCGCGCGGGTCAGCTTTCTGGAGCACGGCTCCTGGCACATCCATGGACCCGCCCAAGTAGCTTGGCGCAAGGCGCCCCCTCAAGGCGAAAGCGCAGCTGCAGTCCATGGCCAGTGGGTATGGACCTTCCAGTCGGTCGCCAAGGCTGCCGTCGAAGTGCGCCGCGGTCCGGTGCGCCTGGAGTTTCCCGGTGGAGCCTGGATGGAAGTGCAGCTCTGCGCGCTGGCGATCCGCGATCTGGGCGCCGGCAAGCTGGAAATCGTTCACCAAGCCGGATTGCCGGCGCTGGTCCAATTGCCTCCGACCTACGCCGGTCCAAGGCCCTGTCAGTCCCTGCTCGCGGGCGGAAAACTGGAACTGGACGTGCATCCGCTGCCGATCCAAGGCGCGATTGCCGGCGCGTTGGTAGGAGTCTGGCTTGAACCGGACTACGTCCCGCCCAAGCCGCGTCCGGACGCAACGGCGCGCGCGCGCGCCTGGCGTTCCTTTGCTTGGCCCTTCGCGAGCTTGAATTCAGGTTCCTTCCAATCCGGTCCATCGGGCCGATCCGGCCAATCTGGTGCGGGCATCCAAGTAGGTCCGCCAAGTGTCGAGCATCCGGCGCAACTCACTTCCGACCAAGCCCATGGCGACCTGGACCACGCGCGCGTCGCTGAGCTGATCGAGCGCGATCAGGCCGGCCGCGCGCGCCGGATTCAACTGCGCGCCCAAGCTCTCCAGCCGGCAGTGGACTGGGAATCCTCGTGGCTCTTGGAAACCAATCCTCTAGGCGACCAAGCCAGCGAACCCAGCCGCCTGGAACCCACTTTCGAGTTACTTTCGCAGCCGCCCACGACTCAGCCCCAAGCCGAGCAGGCCCCAGTGGAGCCTTCGGTGGAGCCTTCGGTGGAGCCCATTCCAGCCCCCCAAGAACAGCACGGCATGCCCCAACTCGATCAGCGCATGTTCCAGCGACCCGGGCAGCCCAGCCGGCGCATCGTGACCCCCTGGGGCGTGTCTTGGACGGAGGGCGTCTAAACGATTTCGCCCGATCCCTGGATGTACTGGGTCAAGTTTTCCAGTGTGTCCACGCGCTCATCCAAGTCGGCGCGCAGCAGGTCGCGCAGCGACAGGAGTTCGATGATGCGCCCATGTTCGACGACCGGCAGGTGGCGGATGTGACGACGCTGCAATTCCTTGCGCACTTCGGCCACGCTTTGGGTAGGCGAGGCCGAATACATGTCCGACGTCATGACTTCGCTCATCCGTACCTGGTCTGGGCTCTTGCGCGGCACGACCACGCGCGACATCAAGTCGCGCTCCGTGAAGATTCCCACGGGAAGGCCCTGGTCGTCGACCACGAGGGCCGCACCGACGCACACTTCGTTCATGGCCAAGGCCGCTTCGAACGCGCTGGTCCTTAGTCCAACGGTCAGGGGACGGCGACCCGTGAGGAGCGCAGTGATGGTCTGCATGGCAACACCTCCCTAAGCAAGTTTTCGAGCGAAACCGCAGCGTGCAAATTCGCACGCCCACTTGGGTCCAGCATGCCCGCCAGGGCCAAGTAGCGCAAGCGTGAACGCCACTCGGGGCGCGCGCGGCCCCGCCCGCTTCTAGACCACGCGCGAGGCCACGATCGAACGCACTACGTCGGCCAGGTCGCGTCCTTCGAGTTCCGGCTCCAGATCGAACTCCCGATCCGAAAGTGCTAGGCCGGTCCGCACCGCAGCCGCGCGCAGCCCTGCCCGGGTCGCGGCCACCAGCTCCACGGTGCTGTCGCCGACGGCCCAGCTTTCGCGCAAGTCCAGGCCGTCTTCCTGGCAAGCATGGAAGAAAATTCCCGTATCGGGCAGCTGGAAGATCGACTTCTTGGCGTGCGGGCCTACGCCATCTGGCAGATCCAGACACGCGTACGAGCGCCGGATCCGGACGCCGCGCTCGAACAGCACCTGATCCAAGGCGGCCTGAAAGTCGTTCCAGGATTCGTCGCTGACCCGGCCCTTTGCCACCGCCTCCTCGTTTCCGATCAGATACACGTACCAGCCCGAGTTGGCCGCGTAGTGCAACGCTTCCACCCCTCCACGCACGAATTCCGTGGCACGGAAATCTTGGCCCGGCTCGCCGCCAAGGAGTTGCAACAGCGTGCCCCAGCGGTCGACGAACAGACCGCGCCTGGGTTGCTCGGTTCCGGGGATGGGGGCAGGACGGCGTGGACGTGAGTGGATCATGGATGCCTGGCAAGGAGTGGGGATTGCCGTATTTCTCGACCGTTGGCGCGCGGTCTTGAGCGACTTGTGGCGAAACGCGAAAAAGTTCGACCGGGCGCGCTGGAAATGTGGCTTTGGGTGTGTACGCACTTCTGGGTCCATGGGATAAAATTCTTTGTGGAGATGGCGCTGCAAGAAGTGCGTCACTCACACATGTTGAAACAGTTGCGCATCGCCATGTTGGCGGATCCTCTTTCGGTGGGCCTGCGCGGTGGCAGGCACGCGGCGGAGTTGGCCGTTGCGCTTGGCCAAAGTGGTTTCGACGTACGGCTTTTCGGAGCTGCGAAGGATTTGGAACGAGCGCGCGAATCTCGCAACGCACCCTCGGCGCGCACGCTGGGCGCACAGGTACTTTCCTTCCGACCCGACGTGGTCGTGGCCTACGACTCCCTGTCTCCCGTCGCTTGGCTGGGCACCAAACTGTCGCGCCGCGCCAACGTGCCTTTGGTCTTGATCGAGGCCGGCGACCTCGACGAAGCGGAATGGAGCCAACGTTCTCTCAAACGCGTGGGCGCATGGATGTGGGGGCGCGCTGTGCGCAAATGCGCAAGAGCCGTGATCGCTCTCGACGACCAGATTCGCGAGCGACTGCAGCTTGAAGGTTTCGCGAGCGAAACATTGTTCGTGGTTCCCCACGGCGTAGAGCGCGCCCGCTTTGCGGAAATTCGTTCCTCGCCCCTGTATGCGCGGCATGCGGTCAAAGGGCGTATCTTGCTCGCGCCCGCCACGCGCCAGTCCAGCGCGGGGCTCGAAGTGTTGATTCAGGCCTTCTCGCGTAGCTTGGGGCAGCGGCCGGATTGGACCCTCGCCATCGCCGGGTCGGGCTCGCCTTCGATGGATTTGATTGCCTGCGCGCAGCGCATGGGGATCGGAGCCAATGTGCACCTGCTAACCGCCAGCGAGGAAGATTGGCCGGCGCTGTACGGTTCGGCCACGCTGGTGGCCATCGTCGGCGAGGCTCCCAGCGCTACGCGCGTGGCCCTGGCGCGCGCCTGCGCCGCCGGCAAGGGCATCTTGGCGAGCGACCTGCCCGAGCATCGCGCTTGGATCCAAGAGCGGTCCCTGGGATTGCTGGCGCCCGCCGATTCACTGACCGCATGGGCCGCCAACTTGGAAGTCGCTGCGCGCGATCCACAGTTGCGCAGCGCGTGGAGCGAACGCGCGAGCCAAGTGGGCCTGGAATTGGATTGGCGCCAAGTCGCGGCGCGCTTCCAAGAGATCTTTCAGGGAGCCTTGGAGTTGCAAGCCGCGAGCGCGCCGCGTCGATCGACTGGCGAGCGCTCCATGGACCAGGGCGCCAGCGAAGCGGCCCAAGAAAAGGCGCGCACGGCCTGAGGACAGGCCCAGACCGATCCGGCTTGACCTACAAGCCCTAGTGCCGTGCTCTCCGTTACCTCACGCGCCAAGCGAACGGAACCATCGCCTGGATGCGGTCGCGCGAACCGAGCTCCGGAGATTGGAAGGCGCTAAAGAGCACTTGCCACTGCGGCGAGAGGCCGGCTTGATGGGCGAATAGGGCGAGCGCAAAGCTGGGAGTCGTGACGCTCATCTCCAGCATCTCTTCCAACTGTTCGGTAAAGCTCTTGGCGACCGGATATTCGACGATCGTCGTCGACTTGGGATCGAGATTGCCGCCCAGGGCGCAGGCCCGTGCAAGCGCGTGTTCGATACCGCCTAGGGAATCGACGAGTCCGTTTCTTGCTGCTTGACGGCCGGTCCAAACGCGCCCGCGCGCGACGCGCTCGACTTCTTCGGGCTTGAGCTTTCGACCCGCTGCGACTTTGAGCACGAAGTCGTTGTAGGCGGCCTCCATCCAGCTGGTCAGTCGGCCCTTGAGGAACTCGCTGGGGCCCTTTTCGAACAGGGTCAAATCGTTGGCGCGCGGACCGTAGGCCACGACCTGGACATCCACGCCGAGCTTCTCGAGCGAGCCGGATACGTCGGGCAAGGCCGAAACGACGCCGATCGAACCCGTGATGGTGGACGGCTGCGCGACGATCTCGTCGCAGCCCATCGAGATCCAGTAGCCGCCGGAACCGGCCACACTGCCCATCGAAGCGACCACGGGTTTGTTCGCGGCGCGCACGCGCTGCACGGCGTGCCAAATCATGTCGGAAGCCAGGGCGCTTCCGCCGGGGCTGTTGACGCGCAGCACCACGGCCTTGACCAAGTCGTCTTCGCGCGCCTTGTCGAGCGCCTCCACGATGGTCTCGTCGCCCATGGTGGCGACCGTGCCGTCGAAGCCGGTCCGGGACTTGCCGGAGAGGATCGGACCCGTCGCGTACACGATCGCGACGCGCGGGCCCTTGCCCAGGTCCACCTTGGGCGGCTCGAGCAGCTTGATCATGTTGGCCATCATGGTGAACGGATTGCTCAGGAGCTTTTGCAAGTCCGGAGCCTTGGGCCGCCCGTAATCCTTGACGAACTCGATGGAATCAGCGCCCAGCTTCTTGGGCAGAGCCGCGAGGAACTCATCTTCGTACAACACGGCATCGATCAGCCCAGCTTGCATGGCTCGCTCGGGCCGCACGAGGAATTCGTCGTAGAGTTTTTCCACGGCCTCGACCGTTAGGCCACGGCCCTGTGCGATCGAGTTCACGGTCTGCTTGTGCAGCTCTTCGAGCAGGCACAGGATCGTTTCGCGTTGCTCGGCGCTCATCTCGTCGGCCGCCATTTCTTCGAAGGCCGTCTTGTAGGCGCCCACGTGCATGACCTCGAACTCGGCGCCGACCTTGGCCAGCATGTCCTTCATGTAGAAGGCTTCGACCTTGGGCGCCTCGAGCCCAACCACGCCCATGGGCGGCAGTCCCAGGAAATCCGCGTGTGACGCAAAGAACAAATCGCGCGGCGTCAAGTTCTGGGCGTAACAAACGATCGGCTTGCCGGCCGCCTTGACGAGCTTGAGCCCTTCCATGAGGTCGAGCGCACGCGCTGCGTCGATCGACCCTTCGATCGAAAGCCGCAGGCCATGGATCTTGGGGTCCTCGGCGATCTGACGCAGGATGCTCAGGTCGCCGCGGAAGTTGGTCTGGGGCCTGGCAAAGGGCACGAATGGAGGTGGATCCTCGAAGCGGATGGAGTCGATCCCGAACTCCGCCAGCCGTAGGACCGC
>JAKFYL010000038.1 GCA_021730845.1 Planctomycetota bacterium
TGGTAGAACACCGTGGCTCCCGGCAGCGTGATCGATCCCATGACCGACAGAGGCAGGTCTCCGGCGTTGCCGGCGCCCAAGCTGGCGAAACCATTGATCGGGAATTTCGTCTTGAGGCGCGTGATCGGTGCCGCCAGGCACAGGAGTCCGTCGCCGAAGGGCGTGCCCGACGCAACTTGTCCCGCGCTTTGCAAGAAAACCAGCGGCGCGAAAGGAGCAAGGCCGCTGGCGTTCAGCGCCAATTGGTCATTGGCCAGGCTCGCAGTTCCCTGGCCAAGCAGCAGGCCGCCGCCGGTCAAGTAGGAGTTCTGGCAACCATGTCCAGGTGCGCCCGCGTTGCCGCACGGGCAAGCAGCGACACTGCCGTAGCAATACGTCTGCTGATCGAGCGCTCCATTGCGTTTGAGCGTGACGATATCGGCGGTCTCGTCGAGCAAGGCCAGATCCATGTCGCGATCGCCGTCGATATCCAAAATCGCGCAGCAAGCCGGGTTTTGGACACCCGGCAATGTTTGATCGAGCGTGAAGCTGCCGGCGCCGTTGTTCTTCCAGATCTGATACAGCCCGGCGCCGAAGCTGGAAAGCACCCAATCCATGTCACCGTCGCCGTCCAAGTCACCCAGATCGGTTGCCACCATGTGCCCCACGGGCGGGGTCAGAGTCGGTGCGCCCAGCGTGCCGTTGCCGTTGCCCAGCAGCACGGCACCGTTGCCGTTGCCTCCACAGGCCGCGGTCACGTCCATGTTGCCGTCCCCGTTCACGTCTCCGGCGACCAGCATCCACGCAAAACCGACGCTGGACTGCACGGGCATGGCGTTGAAGGTGCCGTTGCCGATGGACTGGAGAACCATGACTCCGCCGGTCGTGCCACCGACCACGAGGTCCGTGACCCCGTCGTTGTTCATATCGGCTGCGGTCAGGCCGTAGTCGCTTTGCACGGCCGTCAGCACACCGTAAGCGGGTCCCATGACTCCACTTCCATTGTTGAGCAAGATCATGACCTGGTCGCCAGCCGTGGCAGCGATGTCCACATCCCCGTCGCCATCGGCATCGAAAAGGGCCATGCCCGCGGACGGATTGCCCAGTGGGTAGGTAGCCGAAGGCTGGAATGATCCGTTGCCCAGTCCGAGCAACACGCTAACGGAGTTGCTGCCAGATTCGCAGGTGACGATGTCGATGTGGCCGTCGCCATTGAGGTCCGCGTTCTCATTGGGGCTAGGCGTGTTGCCCACTCCGTGAGGCGCGCCAAGGAGTCCGCCGTAGGTGCCTGTACCGTCGTGGTTGTTCAAGAAAACGCGCACGTCGGACGTGTTCTCATTGACGATCGCAAGGTCACTGAAACCGTCGCCATCCAGGTCGCAGGTCTGGCCGCCATAGATCCGCGAAAAGGTGCCGGGCGAGACGTCCCAGGAACTGGCCGTAGTGAAGCTCATCGGCGCCGGCGCCGCGCGCACGAAGAATGTGACCACATAGCCTTCCGGTCGCAGAAAGGAACCGTCCTGAGCCTTGAGCTTGTCGCTCAAGCTCACGACCACTTTTTCTCCAGGAAAGTACGGCACGAGCGGCACGAAAATGGCTTGCATGAAGTTCTGGGAGAACAGCAGCGTGCCCTTGGCCTTGCCAGTCGTATGGCCATAGACCGCGAATGCCGAGCCCGCAAACGATGTGAAGTCGACGGGACGATCGAAATCGATGGTGATCTGCTCATTGGGCGCTACGTTGCCCTGGTTGATCGACGGACTCGTGCCCGTCACGGTCAGTTGCGCTTGGCTCACGGACGCGAGGACACAAACGCCGAGTGTTGCGAACAGTTTCTGGTACATGCGCATGATGGGTCTCCTGCAGGCGAGCGAGGGAAGCGCATTGTAAGCGCCGCGCAAGGAACGCGGGCGAGTGAAGAAGTTTGTGACAAGACAGTTCGAAAGCGAAACCGACAAGCTAGGGGCCGTCTTCCCCCGGGCGCCGAGAAGGCGGCGGTGGTGCTAGGCCGCCACAGACGCCTCGCGTCGGCAATCAGGCGTCTATTTCGACTCGACGGGCTCCTGGTTCCCCATGCCGTGTGGTTGTGCCGATCGCTACCGCTGCTAGGTGACCTGCATGCGAAACTAGAAAATGCGTGACCACTATGAGCGGCCCGAGTCTTGCGTTGCGCGTGCGCCTCGCTCGACTACCTCAGAATTCCTCCCGTGACCTGCCCCGGCATTCGGGTTGCAAGAAACTTTGGTCTAGGGAATTTTCAGTCGAACGAGCTTGGACTCGGTGAGCGTAGTCTTGATCAACCAGAGATTCCCGCCGGGGCCAACGGTCATTGGGCTCGTAATATCGCCTTGGATCGAGCTCGGAAACTGGTACTTGCGGAATTTCTTCGTCGTCGGATTGAAGAAATAGACATTGCCCCAACCATTCCGCGTTCCGACGGCGATGCGCCCGTCGGGCAAGGCGAGTACCGAACCAGCTGGCTCCCAGGCGGGCGCGAAGGCGTAGGTTTTCGTCACCCCAGTCGACGGGTCGTAGCTAAGCAGCCACGGATGGGAGAACAGCGCGTAGTAGAGCAGGCCGTTCGCCCACACGCCGCCGAAGGGATTGCCCCAATAGGTCGCGATTTCAGTCGGTGGCTGGCCAGGCGCCAGCTTGGCGATCTTGTCGACTTCGTAGCAGGTAACGTACAGCGCGCCGGTAGCTGGGTCCTTTGCCATGGACGTCGGAAGGCTACCTGGGGTCGGGAGGACGACCGACTGCAACCACGTGTCCGTGCCCGGATCGAACTCCGAAACCCTGTTGTGGCTGACATCCAGAACCCAAACCGTGCCCGTTGGCGTAACCATCGGATGCACGGGCAAAGAGTTCGGGTAGGGCAGTGGATGGTGGGTGTGTGTCAACGTACTTGGGTCGAACTCGCCGAGCTTGCCCCCAAAATTTCCCGTTGCGAGTCCTAGCCAAAGGATCCCATGCGCGTCCTTCTCCACGCCCTGCGGCGGCACGAATCCCGGGTTGTTGAGTGTGAAGGTTTCGGTCTGGGGGTCGAAAGCCGTGAGGGAGACCAAAGTGGGTTGGCAAAACCAAACTGTGCCATCGGAGGCTACGGCCACGTCGATAGCGGAGGCGCCGAAGGGGACGACCCAAGCCTTCGCCTGTTCACTTCGCAGCTGGTGACCGTAGCTGTACAGTGCACCTTGCCTGATGGAGGAGGGAAATACCGCCGCGCAAAGGGCAGCAGTGCTTGCAAGGTTCGACGCCGGACGCGAAGGAAGGGCTGCCGTCGGCACAAGAGGTGCAGAGATTGCCATTTCGGAGGGCATCAAGATGCCAGCGCATAGGCCCAGGGTCCAACGCGCAATGCCTGTCGCGAGCGTGGTCATGAGAACTCCTTGGGCTTGCCCGCGGACTTAGTCGATCGAGTGTTCGAAAAGTGACATCTTTTCCAGAACTTTCGTCGGGGGACCCCGGCCAGTTCAGTCTACCGCCCCTGGGTCATGGTGCATAGAGGGCAGAATGGTCCGCAACCGCGCGCCGCTTTAAGCGACAAGGGCGGAGTTCCGCTTGCTTATGGAGGCGCAGGTGCCTGGGTACCCAGCCTTATGGCAAGGCTAGACTCGACTGCATGAAAGCTCTGTCGGAGATGCTCATGCCGCTCGTGGTCCTGGGTTGTTCGGCTGCGGAACCGCCCCAAGTTGCCGCGGACGCTTTCGCACAGGCGTTGAAACTGAGCGCAGGCGGAAACACGGATCAGGGTTTGGCGGCGCTGCGGCAAGCGCTCGATCAAGATGGCGCTGCGGTGCAACGGGCGCTGCTCCAAGCCGAGTTCGAGCGCAACGGTTGGCGCGATCAGCCCGCATTTCGTTCCATGCTGCACGAGTCAGCCGTGCGCCACGGAATCTCGCGCGTGACTCTGGCTCGCGAAGACGAGCCCGGCGAGTGGATCGAAGTGGCCGGGCAGTTGCTCGATGCCGACGGGCGATTCGTGTCCGGGGGAGTGGTGCAGCTCTACGCGACCGACGAAAAGGGTCTGTACCACCCGACGATCGAGGGAGACAGCGTGCCGCGCTTGTTCGGAACCGTCGTGTCGGACGAGCAAGGGCGATTCTCGTTCCGCACCGTGAGGCCCGGGGCCTATCCGGGCACGCGCGACGCGCGCCACGTCCACATCCGGGCGCGCAAAGGGGACTTGCGCCAAGCAGCGCCCGGATACGTTGTGTTCGACGACGATCCTCTGCTGGAAGAGCCGCAGAACGCGGAGCAACGCTCGGAAGCGGTGCAGATTCGCATGCGCCTCGAAAACGGGCGCTTTCTGGGCGAACTCGTGCTGCCCATGCGCTAGCGCGAGGAGGGGCCGCGCTACTTGCGCAGGATCTTGTCCATGGCCTTGCCCTTGGCCAGTTCGTCGACCAGCTTGTCCATGTAGCGAATTTTCTGCATGAGCTCGTCCTCGATCTCTTCCACGCGATACCCGCAGATAACACCCGTGATCATCGACACGTTCGGGTTGATCCGCGGCGCCTGCGCGAAGAAGGTCTGGAGGTCGCTGCGCTTGTCGATCTGTTGCTTCAGCGTGACTTCGTCGTACCCAGTCAGCCAGTGTATGACGGCGTCCACTTCGGCCTGCGTACGCCCCTTGCGCTCGGCCTTCTGTACATACATCGGGTAGACTTTTGCAAACGGGATCTGGAATACTCTCGTGTTGTCCATGGCGGTGTTCGGCGTCTATAATGCAGCGATGGGCTGTGTTGCAGCGCTCAGCCGCGACGGCAGAGTATCGCGCCTCGAGCGGCCCAGCCATGCCCTAGGCGAAGGAGCCGCACGGAAGCCGGCGTCGCGGGGAAGGCCGGCGGTATCCTGACGGCGTATGAACTCCGCGCGGCTCGCCCACGTGTTCGTGTTTGTTGCGGATCTCGAGCGCATGGCGGCGTTCTATGCCGGCGCATTCGGACTGCAACGTGAGAACAGCGCCGATGCGGGGTTCGTGATCATGCATGCGCCGAGCGGTGCGGGCGTAGCCTTGCATCGGCTTCCGCAGCACATCGCGGAGACATGTACGATCTGCTCGCCACCGGCGTGGCGTGAGGACACGGCGCTGAAGTTCTGCTTCCAAACCGACGACCTCGCGGCACAGCGCGCGGCCATCCTCGCTCACGGCGGGCAAGCCAAGGACCCTTGGTCGTGGGACGGAACCGAGTTCTGCGAGTGCACCGATCCCGAAGGCAACGTGATCCAGATTTTTCGGCGACCGGCGGTGTAGCCGGCCTTGCCGGCGAAGGAGGCCTTGTGGGCTGAAGGGGCTGGGGTATCTTGAACGCCATGATGAAGCGCATTCTCGGATTCGTCGTCGCGCTCGCTTGCCTGGGAGCTGTCCCGTTGTTTGGGAAATTCCCGGGGCCCGATCTTCTGAAGTCCGTGTGCGACCAGGCACTGGAACTGGGTTTCGAAACGGGTGAATTGCATATGCTGCAAGGCAGCTACAGATCCCACATCTTCGGCCAGTCCGCCGAGGGGCAGTTCATCGCCCCGTCGCGCCCGGATCTCGGCAAGATCCGCATCGCTGTTTCCAGGCCCTTGTCGTTCCTGCCTTGGCGACTGGTGGCCTACTCGCACGAACACAAGCAGTCGTAGGGATGTGCCCGTTCGCTGGTGCTGTGCGCTCGGCAACCCTGCGCATCTAGCCGCAGTGCGGGATCACGCGGAAATCGAGTAGTTCGACTTGCCGCGCGAGGTAGTGGTCCTTGCACTCTTCATCGCTGCACAAGTCGGTCGAGAGGTACTTCTTGTTGTCGTCGCAGAAAATCGTCGCGACGCAGGCGTCGGCGCCTTGTTCGTGCGCGATCTCGAGCGCGCCCAGCAAGTTGGCGCCCGAGCTGATGCCGACTGCGATGCCGAGTTCACTCGCCAGGCGCTGCGACATCACGATCGCATCCCCATCCCAGACATCGAGGATGCGGCCCAGCTCGTCCAACTTCAGAATCGAGGGCACGAATTCATCGCTGATGCCTTGGATGCGATGCCGACCGATCTTGTGGCCCGTGCGCAGGGTCGGTGAATTGGCCGGTTCGAGCGGGAAAGCCTGCACGCCTTGGAACTGCTCGCGCAGGAACCGCCCCACACCCATGACGGTGCCGCCGGTACCGACACCCGCCACGAATGCCGTCGGCTTGCGGCCGATGCTGGCCAGTTGCTTGGCGATCTCTGGGCCTGTTGTCTCAAAGTGAGCCTGTACGTTCGCGGGGTTGTCGAATTGCTGGGGCCGAAATACATGCGGCGTTTCGCGCGCGAATGCATCGGCCATGCGGATCGAGCCCAGGAAGCCCCCTTGCTCGTGAGAAATCGGAATGACCGCCGCGCCCAAACTTTGGATGACGAGCACGCGTTCGCGACTCATCCAATCTGGCATGTAGATGCGCACGCGATGGCCCAGCGCGCGCCCGAGCGCGGCGAACGAAATGCCGGTGTTGCCGCTGGTGGCCTCGGCGATTTCGTCGCCGAGCTCGATCTCGCCGCGCGCATAGGCGCGCTCGAGAATGTAGAGCGCCATGCGGTCCTTGATGCTGCCGGTGAAGTTGAAGGCCTCGAATTTGGCGTAGATGCGCTGTGGCTGGCCCCGGTAGCGGCAGTGGATTTCGAGCAGCGGTGTAGATCCGACCAGGCGCTTGAGAGCCGTGAGTGTCGTGCTGGGCATGGGCGCGAGTCTACTGTTCCAGGCAAAGCAGCGACCACACCGGCGCGCGACGGGGTTCGCTCAGCGAGTCGAGCGCGCACAAGCGCTACTCAGCAAGCTGCTGCAACAATCCGCCGAGATTCCAGCTATCCCAGCCGCGGACGATCATGCCGTTTTGGAACTCGAGCCAGGTCATGCCTCGGAATGACACTCTTCTGCCGGTCGGCTCAAAGCCCGCGCCGGTCCCGGTATGCGTAGCTGCTGCGCGCCAGCGCACGACCACCTTGTCGCCTTGCTCGACCACATCGTCCACCGCGACCGCTAGGTCAGGAAACCGCGTGAGCAGGCGCGTGCGTTCGACCAGGAAAGCCTGCCTGCCGTTCACCTGCGCGCCTTCCATTTGCCCGTGGATGTTTTCCGCCATGAGCGCGAAAACTTCGGCCTCGCCCTCCGGCCGCCACACGTTTCGAAACCACCTTCTGGCAAGTTCAGCACTCGTCGGCATGGTCATTCCCTCCCGTCTTTCGCTGCAAGGAAACAGCGCTGCCCCTTGTGGGGAGTTGCGTAGCCGGGCAATCTAAACGGTCAGCGGTCATGAAGAAAGTCGTTCCCATCGCGGCGGCATTCGCCGTGGGTGCCGTGGCCTGGTTCTACTTTTCAGGTGCGCGTGCCCCAGAGCGGCCGGCCGTCGAGTCGGAGACGATCGGAAGTGTGCCTGCCACGGCCGAACGGAGCACGGACGGCCTCGATACTTCGGCGCTGCGCTCCGCGAGTGCCGCTCCGATGGACGCAACCGCCAGCGAAGCGCTTCCGGCGAATACGTCGCGCGTTGCGGGCGTCGTGCTTGGCTTTCCGGCCGGCGGAGAAGCGAGCCAAGGACGGCCGATCCCCGGGGTGAAGGTGCTGCTCATGTCGACCTATGCGTCCTGGAGTGAAGAGCCACTCCGGATGGAAACCACGTCCGATGGAGCAGGGCGTTTCTTGATCGATTTGCCCCATGGCTCGGTGCGTTGGCCGAATCTCGACCCCAAGGCGTCGGGC
>JAKFYL010000253.1 GCA_021730845.1 Planctomycetota bacterium
CACGTTTCCCGAAGCCGTGCGACGCGCCCTGCGCCAGGATCCCGACGTAATTCTACTGGGGGAAATGCGCGACCTGGACACCATCGCCGCGGCGATCACGGCCGCCGAAACCGGTCACTTGGTTTTAGGCACGCTGCACACGACCGGCAGCGCTCGCACCGTGGATCGCATCATCGATGCCTTCCCCGCCAACCAACAAGAACAGATTCGGGCGCAACTGTCCGTATCCATTCTGGCCGTCATCAGCCAAGTGCTGCTAGCGCGCAAGGACGGCAACGGGCGCGTGGCTGCATTCGAAATCATGTTGATGGTGCCCGCCATTGCCAATCTGATCCGCAAGAGCGAGACCAACAAGATCCAGTCCACGCTGCAAATTTCCAGGCGCCTGGGCATGGTGACCATGGACGATTCGTTGCTCGACCTGTACAAGCGCGACGTCATCACGCGCGAAGCGGCCTTGGACGCGGCTCAAGACCCCAAGGACTTGGAGACGCGCCTGTGAGCCAAGCCGGCGAGAGCACGCCCCGCCGATCCAGCGTCCCGGCGTCCGGCAAGCGGCCGTTGGGACAAATCCTCAAGGAGCGCGGCATCGTGCGCGAGGCGCAGGTCCAGGAAGCCCTCGCCCTGCAGCGCAAGGAAGGGGGCCTGATCGGCCAGTTGCTGATTCGGCTGTCGTATTGCACGGCCGCGGACGTGGCGCTGGCCTTGGCCGAACAGGCGGGCATGCAATCGGTCGACGTGAGCGGGCTGCGACCGGCGCCGGATGTGCTCGAACGTATCGATGCCAACACGGCCCACGCCTTTTGCGTGCTGCCGCTGTTGATGGAAGGCAAGACGCTCGTGGTCGCCATCGCCGATCCATTGAACGTGGCCGTGCTGGAAGACTTGCGCTTTTCGACCGGCCAAGACGTGCGGCCGGTGGTGGCGGACCTAGAGAGCCTGCGGGCCAAGATCAGCCAGTGCTACGGATCGCAGGCCTCGCTGAGCGATGCCATTCACATGGCGGCGCAAGCAGCCCGCGGGCCCGACGCTGCCGCGGCCGCCTCTAGCTTGCCCGTCGTGCGCCTGCTCAATTCGATCTTGCATCAGGCCATCAAGGATCGCGCCAGCGACGTGCACTTCGAGGTCTTCGAAAACAGCTTTCGCATTCGGTATCGAGTGGACGGAGCGCTGTACGAAATCGAATCGCCGCCCGCGCACTTGTCCGTTCCCTTGGTGGCGCGCATCAAGGTCATGGCCGAACTCGACATCGCGGAAACGCGTTTGCCCCAGGACGGACGCATCGAATTGTCCATCGACGGACGCCCGGTGGACTTGCGCGTCGCTACTCTGCCCGGCGCCGGCGGGGAAGGCTGCGTCCTGCGCATTCTCGACCGGTCCGCGGTCGCGCTGGACCTTTCGGTGCTGGGTTTGACGGCGCACGAAGAGACCGCGCTCAAGGAACTCGTGGAGTTGCCCCACGGCATCGTGCTCGTCACCGGCCCCACGGGCTCGGGAAAGACCACCACCTTGTACGCCATGTTGCAGGCGGCCAGCGATCCGACGGTCAAGATCATCACCGTCGAGGACCCGGTCGAATACGACATCGAAGGCATCGTGCAAGTGCCGGTCAACGAGGAAATCGGCGTCACCTACGCCAAGGTGCTGCGCACCGTGTTGCGTCAGGACCCGGACAAGATCCTGGTGGGCGAGATTCGCGATGCCGAGACGGCCCAAGTCGCCGTCGAGGCCTCGCTCACGGGTCACACCGTGCTCTCCACACTGCACACCAACGATGCCCCTAGCGCTGTCACGCGTTTGATCGACATCGGCGTCGAACCGTTCTTGATCACTGCCACGCTCGAAGCCATCGTGGCCCAACGCTTGGTGCGCCGCGTGTGCTCCGATTGCAAGACCAGCTACCGCCCGGATGAAGACATCCTGCGGGAACTGGGGCCGGATGGCGAAGCCCTGCGCAACTCGACCTTCTTCTATGGCAAAGGTTGCCCCCAGTGCCACCAAACGGGCTACCGCGGTCGCACCGGTCTGTTCGAAATCCTGCGCATGAACGAACCCTTGCGCCGCTGCGTGCAATCCCGCGGTTCGACCAGCCGTTTGCGAGCGTTGGCCATGGAAGGGGGCATGCTCAGCTTGCGCCAGAGCGGCTTGCGCGCGGTCACCGAAGGCCGCACGACCATCGAAGAAGTTTTGAGGGAGACGTTTTGATGACCGGCTCGACCAGGCCGCGCCGGTTTGGACGCCGGCCTAGGCTGGGCTAGTCTGTGCCACGACCGCGCTCTCAACATGGCCAAACGACTTCAACGCGCAGCTTCTCCCGCCAGCTCCAGGGCCCCTGCCGCTTCCGGCGGCGCGGGTTCCGCCGCGGGCGCGTCCTTGCGCGGGTCAGCGCGGCGACGCGGCGTCTCCACGCTGAAAGTCACGGAGTTCACGACCCAATTGGCCACGCTGTCCGGCGCAGGAATTCCGGTGGCCAAGGCGCTGGCGATCCTCGAGGGCCAGGCGCGTCCCGGCCCGTTCAAAGCCGTGCTAGGGGAACTTCTGGAGGACGTCTCCGGTGGTACCCCGCTTTCCGAAGCCATGGCCAAGCATCCGCGCGCCTTCGATCCCTTGTACTCGAGCATGGTGCGCGCGGGCGAGGCCGGTGGCGTGCTGGATACGGTCCTGGAGCGGATCGGCAAGTTCCGCGAGAAAGCGGCCGCGATTCGCTCCAAGGTGTTCGGCGCGATGATCTATCCGGCGATCGTGGCCCTGGTGGCGCTCACGGTCGTTTCGGGCGTGATCGTTTGGATCATTCCCAAGTTCCAGGACATCTTCGATTCCTTCGACGCTCAGTTGCCCAAGACCACGCGCCTCCTGCTGAGCTTCTCGGATTTCGTGGTGCGCTACTGGTACTTGTGCTTCGGCTTGCCGGCCTTGCTCTTGCTGCTGCATTTCATCTTCCTGCGCCGCAGTGAGCCCTATCGCTACCGGGTGCACAAGTTGCTCTTGAAACTGCCGGCCGTGGGGACGGTACAGTCCAAGTCGACCATCGCCTCCTTTTCGCGCACCTTCGGCACGTTGATCGAGTCCGGCGTGCCGCACCTGGACGCCCTGGAGATCGTGCGCGATACCACGCACAGCGCCGTGCTCAAGCGCGGGGTCGAGGACATCCGGCGCACCGTGCGCGAAGGCGAAGGCATCGCGCGCCCGATGGGGGAATCCGGCGCCTTCGACGATTTGGTGGTCAACATGGTGGAAGTGGGCGAGGCCACCGGGGAATTGGACGGCATGTTGCTCAAGGTCGCGGACGCCTACGAGGTGGCCGTCGACCGCAGCATCGACTCCCTGTTCAAGGTGGTGGAACCCGCGCTGCTCATCGCCATGGCCGTCATCGTGGGGTTCATCGTGGTGGCCTTGTTCATGCCTTTGCTTTCGATCATGAATCAGCTCGGCTCCCAGTAGTCGCTGGGGGGCACGGCAAGCCCCGCGGGACCCCGGTGCGACCAGCTCTTCCCAAGTGTTGCGACTTTCCCTCCGACAACGCGTCCTGCTCGGCATCGTGGCGATCAACCTCGCCGTCGTGGGGGGGCAATTCGCGTTGCTGGCGCGCGTCCTGGCCCAAGGCCAAGAACAAGGCGCGCGCGAACAGGCCGGCGACTTGGTGTAGCTGGTGCAAAGCGAGATCTTGCCCGACGGGTTGAACACGGCGCGCATTTTGCAATGGCCCAATTGGCGCGTGTTCAGCGACGCCATCTTGTGCGACAACAATTTGGTGGAGACCGCGCCCGGCCGGCTGGTTCCGCGCGGCGTGGCGCTCAACCCCTTGGGGCGTATGAACCGCCGGCCCGGATTCGACGAACAATTGGTGCTGCGTGCCATGCAGTCGTGCATGGCCTCCGGACGCAGTCTCGATGGAGTCGGACAGGGACGAGTAGTGCCGATCCATGTCGCGAACCAGGTCTGGGGCGCTTGCTGGTTCCTGATCGACGACGCAGTCGATGCGCGGGCGTTGTTCGTGCGCTATTTCTTGCCGATCTTCTTGCTGTCCAGCGCCCTGCTCAGTCTGGTCACGTTCGTTGCCCTGCGGCGTTTCGTGCTCGATCCCGTGGCGGACCTGGCGCGCGCGAGCGCGCGCATTGCCGAAGGCGATTTCTCGGCCCGCGCCACTTCGCGCGCGGCTGGCGACGAGATCGGGGGCTTGGTGCACAGCTTCAACCACATGACCGCCCAGGTGGAAGGCTTCAGCGCGCGCCTAGAGCGCGAAGTGGCGTTGGCTACCAGCCAAGCCCGAGCAGCCGAAAGTGCGGCCATGACGCAGCGGCGCCTGGCTGCCATGGGCGAACTTGCCGCGGGCATTGCTCACGAGATCAACAATCCCCTGGGCGGCTTGATCAACGCCGCCGAGTCGCTGCGCGAAGGCAGCTTGAAGCCCGAAAAACAGCGCGAGTACTTTGGGCTCTTGCGCCAGGGTTTGGAGCGCATCCAAGCCACGGTCGGACAGCTCTTGCGCTTGGCTCCACGCATGGCCCACTCCGGGCCGGTGTCGCTGGTGGCCTGCGCCGTGGATGCGGCCGCGCTGGTTCGCTATCGCGCCAGTCGGCAAGGCGTGGCCCTGGAATTTCGCGTCGCAGACGTGTGTGGGGATCCCGCCACGCCCGGCGAGGCCCTAGCGCGCGAGCTGGCGCGCGTGCCCGCGGTGCGCGGGGACTCGGCCGAGCTGGCCCAGGCGCTGCTCAACCTGTTTTTCAACGCCTTGGACGCACTGGAGTCCAGGGCACGGCCGGATGGCAGTCCCCCGGCTAGAATCGAAGTCGAATTCCGGACCTCGGATTCGTTTCTCGAAGTGCTGGTCGTGGACAATGGCCCGGGTGTCCCGCCGGAAATGCTGGGCCGAATCGCGGATTTGTTCTTCACCACCAAGGATCCTGGAAAGGGCACGGGGCTAGGGCTGGCGCTGGTGCATCGCGCGGTCGCAGGCGCCGGCGGCAGCATGCGCCTGGAAAGCCCTGCTAGCGGCGGCTTTCGCGCCGTGCTCCGCTTTCCGCTGCAAGGGCCAAGAAGCATTTCACCCTCGCCTGGCGAGAGATTGGACGCGTGATCTCGACCTGGATCAGTCTTTCGGCGGTCGTGGCCTTGGGGCTGGCCTCCGCGGTCACGAGTGGACTGGAAACAGCGCTCTTCAGTTTGACTCCAGCCGAGCGCCGGCGCGCGGGCTCGAACACGCTGGCCCTGCTCGCGCGGCCGGGGCGGCTGCTTGTTGCGATCTTGCTGCTCAACTTGGGTTTCAACTTCTTGTTGTTTTCGCTGGCCGCACGTTTGGGGCGGAGCCTGTTTCCCGATCGCGAATTCCTGCTGGCTGGGTTCACACTGGGCGCCGTGGTGTGTTTGTGCGAGGTCTTGCCCAAGACTCTGGCTTTGCGCGCGCGCATGCCGATTGCGCGCCTCTTGTCCTATCCGTTTGCTTTGTTGCTGGGAGCGCTGGGGCCTTTGATCGCCGTGATCGAGCGTGCGCTGGCGTTGTTCTTTCGGGCCTTGGGCCCCGCGGCGGACAATGAAGGCGGAGTCACCAGCGAGGACTTGGCGCGCGCGTTGACCAAACACGCCTCTCACGGGCTATTGCTCGACACGGAGGCAGAAATCGTCGCTGGCATTGCCGAGTTGGACAGCGTACGCGTGCGCGAATTGATGACCCCGCGGGTGGATCTGATCCTGTTCGACCTGGACAAGGCGGACAACCAAGCAGCGCTCGCTGCCGCGATTGCCATGAAGGAGCCGTGGGTCGTGGCCGTGCGCGGCGGGGCCGACCACGTGGTCGGGCGTCTGCGCGTCGCCGATCTGCTCGTGCATCCCAAACGGCCTCCCAGCGAGTTCCTGCAACCGGTGTTGTTCGTGCCTGAAGTCGCCAGTGCCCTGCATCTGCTCGAGTTCTTGCGCGCAAAACGTGCCTCGCTCGCCGTGGTGGTCGACGAGTGGGGTGGCACGGCCGGCTCGGTGGCGATCGAAGACGTATTCGAGCACATCGTCGGCGACCTACGCGTCGAAGGCGAGGCGCGCCAAGAAAACGCGCGCTCGCTGGGGCACGGTCACTGGCTGGTGCCGGGCAGCTTGTCGATTCGCGACTGGAACGAAACGTTCCGCACGCGCATGGTTCCGCGCGAGTACGAGACCGTGGGCGGTTTCGTCACTGGATTGCTCGGCCGCTTTCCCAAGTCCGGCGACCAAGTGCACGCTGGTGGGCTCAGTTTTTGCGTGCGTGAGGTTCGGGGCCGGCGCATTCAGTCGCTCGAACTTTTCGCGGACAGCGAGGAACAAACGTGACCTGGCTGGTAGCTTGGTTGTGCTTCTTCGTCGTGCTGGCCATGTCGGGCCTGCTTTCCGGCACCGAAACCGGACTGTACAGCCTTTCGCGGGTGCGCGTGGACGCGGAAGCGGAGCGCGGATCGCGCGCGCTGCGCACCGTGAAGAAGCTGCTGCAGGACGACTCCGCGTTGCTCGTGACGCTGCTCTTGCTCAACAATGCCGCCAACCAAGCGCTGGCCTTTTTGGGGCCGGTTCTGATGGCTCCCTTGTCCGTCCCGGAGCAGTTCACGGAGCTGGTCGCGACACTGCTATTCACGCCCGTAATCTTGTTTTTCGCCGAGCTGTTTCCCAAGGATCTGTTCCGGCGCAGGCCGCACCACCTGGTGCCGCTGGTCGCAGTGCCTATCTACTGGCTCAAGTTGCTGCTCATGCCGCTGACCGTGCCGCTGGGGCTGCTCATCAGCGCCGTGACGCGCATTTTGGGCCTGGACGCCAGCGAACTCGGGCGCGCACAAGGCCGCGAGGTCGTGTTCGAACTTTTGCGCGAGCGCAACAACGCGGCCCATTCGCCCACGGAGAGTTTGGCGCGCAACGCACTCGAATTGCGCAGCCTGCGCGTCGAGCGGGTCATGGTGCCGTGGCGCAAAGTCCTCGCGCTGGACCTCTCGCGTCCGGCCGAAGAAGTCTTGCAAGGCATTCGCAGCTCCACCTTCACGCGTTTGCCGGCGCTGGATCGGCTCGGTCATTTGTGCGGCTACTTGCACCAACTGGAGGTGCTTGCCGGGCTGCCCGGCAAGGCTCCGAATGAAGCCTTGCGACCCTTGCCTTACCTGGAACCCGGTACCCCCCTGGACCGCGCGCTGGAACGCCTGCGCCTTTCTGGACAACGCCTGGCCGTGGTAGGGACGGCGACTAGGCCCTTGGGCCTGGTGACGCTCAAGGACCTGCTCGAGGAGATTTCGGGCGAGCTGCACCGCTGGTAGCCGGCGGCCGGCGTGCGCCCTTGCCCCTTGTGTGCCCGCGAATCGCTGGAATCGAAGGGCTTGGCTGCTAACCGACCCGAGTAGCTAGGATAGCCCCTGCTAGAACCGGCCTCCTTTTGGAGGGCCGCCGTTGCCGGACCCCCAGCCACTCCCAAGCGCCATGCACCTTACGATTCCCTCCCTGCCCAGCACCGCGCTCCTTGTGGGCGCATTGATCGCCGCCGGCATGCTCGGTCGCTCCACGGCTGCCCAAGGTGGCGGCGGGGGATCGGGAGGCAGCGGCCAGGGCGCCAACCAAACGCGCGCCATCCCCGTGCCCAGCGCCGGAGGAACCGCCGACTCCAACGATCGCATGATTGCGGTCACGGGAATCGACATGACCGGCTCCGCGGTGCTGTACGTGATCGACACGCGCAA
>JAKFYL010000398.1 GCA_021730845.1 Planctomycetota bacterium
AGGCTCGAATCCCACACCTTCGGTGCCAGGCTCCGCTGCGCGCAGCGGAGCCTGGCACCGAAGGTGTGGGATTCGAGCCTGGTACCGTACAACCAAACAGAGCCTGGTTCCGTACAACCAAACAGAGCCTGGATCCCTGCAACCAAACTGCCGGACAACCGGACACAGACCGCGAGCCACGCTAAACTCAGGTCCATGAGTCCTAGAACCACTGTTGCTGCGCGCACGGAAAGCGATTCCTTCGGCCCGATTCAAGTGGCCGCGGATCGGCTGTGGGGGGCGCAGACCCAACGCAGCAAGGAGAACTTCAAGATCGGCGGGCAGACGTTTCCGCGGGCCATGATTCGCGCCTTGGGTATTGTCAAGAAGTGCGCGGCCCTGGCCAACATCGACCTGGGGGAACTGGAGTCGCTGAACAAAAAGCAGCAGCAGGCCATGCTGCAAGCCGCCGATGAAGTCATCGATGGCGCGTTGGACGATCACTTTCCGCTCGTCGTGTGGCAAACCGGTTCGGGCACTCAATCGAACATGAATGCCAACGAAGTGATTTCCAACCGCGCCATCCAGCTTTTGGGCGGCGAGCTCGGATCCAAGAAGCCGGTGCACCCCAACGACCATGTCAACCGCGGGCAGTCTTCCAACGATGCGTTCCCCACGGCCATGCACGTGGCCTGCGCCGAGGAAGTCAAGGGGCGCCTGCTGCCGGCCATCCAAGCCTTGGAGGACGAGCTCGCGAGCAAGGCCAAGGCTTGGAAGAGCGTGGTCAAAATCGGGCGCACGCACCTGCAAGACGCCACACCTTTGACCGTGGGGCAGGAGTTTTCGGGTTACGCCCACCAACTCAAAGATGCACGCCGGCACATCGAAGGCGTGCTGGTGGGCGTGCTGGAACTAGCCCTGGGCGGAACGGCCGTGGGCACGGGCCTCAACAGCCATCCGGCCTATGCAAAATTGGCGGCCCAGAAAATCGCCGCCCAGACGGGCCTGGCCTTCAAAAGCGCTCCCAACAAGTTCGCCGTCATGGCCGGACACGATGCTTTGGTGGCGCTGTCGGGTGCGCTGCGCACCAGCGCCGTGGCCCTGATGAAAATCGCCAACGACATCCGCTGGCTGGGCTCGGGTCCGCGCTGCGGATTGGGGGAATTGAAATTGCCCGAGAACGAACCGGGCAGCTCGATCATGCCGGGCAAGGTCAACCCTACCCAGTGTGAGGCGCTGACCATGGTGTGCGTGCAGGTGCTGGGCAACGACAGCGCCGTCGCCTTCGCAGGCTCCCAGGGCAATTTCGAACTCAACGTCTTCAAGCCGGTGATCGTGCACAACGTGTTGCAATCGATCGCACTCTTGGCGGACAGTTGCCACAGCTTCCGCGAGAAGTGCATCGAGGGTCTCCAGATCGACGGCGCGCGCATCGAGAGCTTGATGCGCCAGAGCTTGATGCTAGTCACGGCTCTCAATCGCCACATCGGCTACGACAACGCTGCCAAGGTTGCCAAGCAGGCCTACAAAGAAAACAAGACTCTGCGCGAAGTGGTGATCGAGTTGGGCTTGATGGAAGGCCCGGCGTTCGACCGCGCGGTCAAGCCCGAGCAAATGGTCGGCCCCAAGGCCGGCATCTCGGGCGGCGGGGGATAATCCGGCAGCCGGTGCGCCTGTCAGGCGAAGCGGCTGTACAGCAGTCCAACCAGGACGACCGCGAAAAATCCCGTAGCCATCATCACGACCAGGACCCACGCCAGCGGTGTTCCCAGGCTCAGCGTGCTGTGGCGCGGTTTGCTGGCGTGCTTGCGCGGAGCATCCGAATGCTGCGTCTCGCGTCGCTCCTCGGACCTGGCGGGCTGGCGGTCGATATGGTGCGACATCCCGCCCTGGGAGCCGCGCTGCGGCGGGGCTTGGGCAGCCGGGGCGCGGGCCGAGTCAACGGGCCGCTCGGCCCTGGGGGCCTCGCCGGGCTGCACGCGCTGCCGCAGGACGTCAGTCAGCCGTTCGATCCATTCCCGGGGCGCGCCTGGCGTCTGCAATTTCTTGAGCGTCGTATCCGCCTCTTCCAGGCTCATTCCGGTGAGCGAACGCAGCACCCGCAAAGCTTCGAGTTTGGCGCCGCGTTGAGCCAGGCGCAGAATTTCCTCGAGTTTGGGGTCCATGGCGAGCGTTTGCATCATACACCTCCCCAAGGCACGCCGGCACCTACAGGGTTGAATCTCGCACCTGGCATCGCATAGGCTCTTGGGCCGTCCCATGAAGACCAACATTCGCCAGAGCAAGGCCAAACACGCCAAACAGACCGGGTACCGCACCCGGCAGAAAACCAAGGGCGGTCGCAAGACCAACCGCCGCCAGCGCAAACGTCACGGTTCGTTTTAGGTTTTCTCTCAACGAAGGGGCGCGAGCTCATGGCGGAACGAAGGGACGCATCGCCGCTGGAGCGCCCGCGCCAACGCCTGGCGCATCTCCTGTTCGCCGGCTTTTGTTTGACCGCGCTCGCGGGACTGATCTGGCCCGCCTACGCCTGGCTGGGCAACCGAGTCAAGCCCTACATCCTGGGGCTTCCGTTCTCGATGGCTTGGATCGTGGGCTGGATCTTGGCCTCTTTCGTCGCGCTGGTGCTCTACGAGCGCGCCCTACGCCGTGACCTGGCGTTGCGACCAGGCCTCGCGCGCGGATCGAGCCACCCGAAGTGAACAACCAGACCGTTGCGCTGCTGGTCATCGCGGTCTACCTGGCTGCTTGCCTGTGGGCTGGCCTTCGGCCCTCCAAGGACCAATCCGATTCCGCCACGGGTTTCATCGCTGGCGACCGAGCTCTAGGGCCCTTGCTGATGTACTTCATCACAGGCGCCACGATTTTCTCGGCCTTCACCTTCCTGGGCATGCCCGGCTGGGCTTGGAGTCGGGGTGCCTCCTCGTTCTACATCCTGTCCTACGGCGTGCTCGGTTTCGTGCCGTTCTTGTTCCTTGGACCGCGCGCGGCACGCGTCGGAAAGCACTACGGATTCGTGACCCAGGCCGAGATGATCGCGCGGCGTTTCAGCGCGCCGTACCTGGCGCTGATTTTGGCGCTGATCACCTTGATCGCCTTCGTGCCGTACATCGTCCTGCAGATGCGCGGGGCGGGTGTGCTCATGCGCTTGGCCTCGGGCGGCGCGCTCAACGATGCACAGGGTATCGCCATCGTGTACGGCGTCGTCGCCGTGTACGTGCTCAAGAGCGGGGTTCTGGGCGTGGGCTGGACCAACGTGCTGCAGGGCGTGTTCATGCTGGTCCTCGCTTGGGGGCTGGGCCTGTATCTGCCGTCCTTGTTGCACGGCGGCATCGGGCCGATGTTCGAGAAGATTGCCGCGGCGGATCCTGACTTCCTCCTGGCCCCCGGGCGCACCAAGAGCGGTACGCCCTGGAATTGGGCCGAGTACTCCAGTTTCGTGCTGGTTTCCATGATCGGCTTCACGTGTTGGCCGCATCTGTTCATGAAGGCCTTCTCGGCTCGCGACGAGCGCACGCTGCGCAAGTCGGTGATCCTGTATCCGAGCTTTCTCCTGTTCCAGGTGCCGATCCTGCTGCTGGGATTCGCCGCTGTCGGATTCCAGCCCGCTCCGAGGGACGAACAGGATGTGCTGCCGCATCTGTTGCTGTCCTTGGACTTGCCTGCCATCGTCGTGGGTTTGTTCTGCGCCGGGGGACTGGCTGCTTCGATGTCGACCGGCGACGCTCTGGCCCACGGAGGAGCTTCGATCGCCATTCGCGACGGCTGGGTTACGGCCTTTGGCAAGAAGTTGTCGCCCCACCGCGAGCGCACGTTGGTGCGCTGGATGGTGGCGCTGCTGCTCGTGGGGTGCTGGCTGGCGACGATTCGCTACGGAACCAGGATTGTCGACTTGCTCGTGTTCGCCTACGGACCGATCACCCAAATCGGGCCGGTGCTCGTGGCCGCGCTGCTTTGGCGCAGGGCTACGGCCAAAGGCGCTTGCGCGGGGCTGATATGCGGCATCGTCATCAGCCTGTGGCTCACGATTGCACCAGAGCTTCGACCCTGGCCCTTGCACGCGGGCCTGTACGGCCTGACGGCCAACGTGCTGGTCTTGGTGCTGGTTTCGCTGGCTACCCAGAGCCGCAACCCCAAGGCGGACGAGGAATTCTTGGCCATTGCCGCGCGTTCCGACGGCACCTAGCCGTAGCGCTGAGCAGGCCTGGCTGCTGCCTTTCCTGAGCGAGGAAAGCTCCGCGCACGCAGCGCGTTCGTCTCTCTCGTGGCCGCTGGGCCCTCAAGGCCTTGGACTCAGGCAGCGAATTCGATCTGGCCCTTGGGCAGCAAGTACACGATCAACATGCGGCCGCCTTGCACCGCCGGCACGTGCTTGGATCCCGGGGCCATGACCACCCAACCGGCGGCGGTATTCTCGAATGTCGGCTTGCCTTCCAGCGGCAACAAGTAGTTCACTTCGCCGGCGGGGTGCGTATGCAAGGGTCCGGCACCGTTCATGTGCACGACATCGATCGAGAAGTCGCCGGTTTCGTCCACGGCTTTGCTGACGCGGCCATAACACACGGGCAGCGCCCCACGCTGGGCGATTTGCCCGCTTTCGAGCAGGGCCAGCAGTTGCTGGTGCAGTGCGTTGGCCCCGGGGCCGTTGGGGTCGAAACGCCGCCGAAGTTCGGCCACAGCGCGCGCGGGATCGGAAAGGTCCAGGCCTTTGGCGGCCTCCAGCAGGGGTCGAAACGTGTCGAGCATGGCAGTATCTAAGATACACGCTCTGGGCTAGGAACCCGGCGGCTGTTGCGCCCGGTTGCGCAACAAGAGCAGCACGCTGTGCGAAGGGAAGCCCTGGGCGGGCGGAAGCGGGTGCACTACCAAGTCGGCCGTCTGGCGCAGCGGACCGTGCTCGTCGCGCCACGACAGCGGCAGGGCCGACTGTGGGTCATCCGCCGGCGCCAGCAGCGCCATTTGGTAGGTCGGGTGCCGATGGTCGAAATGATCCATGGGGAGCACGAAATCGTGACCGGGAGAACGCCGCAATGGCCCCGCGATTGAAGAGCGTTCTTCGCGATTGACCAATCCGTGCAGGTCGTGGATCCACAATTCGCTGTAGTAACCCTGGGCGCCAATGGCCCCCAGCACCAAACTTTCGCCTGGCTGCGTACACAGCCCCAGTGCGCGTCCCAGCGTCGTCCAGGTGGAGATTTGTTTTTTTCCGCGAACCCAGCACTCGTTCTCGCTCAAGTAAGCCGCGTCACTCCAACGGAATTTGGTCTTTTCCCGCCACGCGCGCGGCACGAGCTCGACATCGAAGGCCGTCAAGCACGAGCTGGCGACGAGCGCGGCCAAGATGGGCCGCCGCACGTCCGCGCGCATGCGGGCCAGAACCAGGCAGGTCCAAAGGAACAAGATCGGAAGCAGCGGCACCAGCAGGCGAAACCAAGGCATCCAATCCCCGCCGACCAGCACGGCATAGCCAAGGCCCATCGCGCACACGGCCATGGCCGCGCGGGCGGGGCCCTTGGTGCCACGGCTCCACACGGACAGCAGCAAGATCAGACCTGCGGCTGGAGCGTGAGCCAGCCAGGACAGCGCATACAGCGCCCCGCGTTCCAAACTGGCAGCGCCCAGGTGCAATTTGACGCGCGCCGTGTTCGGCAGCCAGGCCTGGTATTGCTGCCAGCGCCAAGCGAGCAAGAGCGCCGCGGCCGCCAGCGGAATCGCCGCGCTGCGCACAAGTATTGCCCGCCGGTTGCGTGCGAGAGTCAAGGCGGCCGCGGCGTACACCGAGCCAACCCACACCAGACCATCGGCGCGCGTCAAGACCGCCAAAGCCGCGAATAGTCCCGCCTGGACCGCGCGCGGCGCTTTGTCGGCCAGAACCAAGCGCTCGAAAACGCCAAACACAGCCAGGCCGAAGACCATGGTCTCTAGGCCGCCTGTGGTCCAGCAAGCAAAGCTGGGGAAGACCCCCAAGGCGAGCGTCGCCAGGGCGGCGTCCAGCGGCGCTAGGTAGCGGCGCGCTCTGCGCCAGAATAGGACCAGCACGGCCAGCGCCGCCAGCGCGCTGAGCACACGCGAAACCAGGGCGACGTTCATGCCCAAGGCTTCGAACAGCGAAAGCGTCAGCACCCAACCCAGATTGGTGAACCCCTCCACGGGCGCTGGATCGCCAGCGTTGAACGTGAGCCCCAGACCACCGGCTAGGTGCTTGGCGTATCGAAAGGAAATGAACGCGTCGTCGACCAAGAAGTCGTAGCGCCAAGCAGCCAGCGCCCAGCCCACGAGCGCCACGGCTAGGAGCGTCAGGTTCTTGCCCCGTGATCCGGCAACCGCCACCGGCACGGACTTCTGCTCGAAGGCCTGGCTAGCGCGCTCTCTGGGAGGGAAAGAAGTGCTCAAGCTGGGGTTCGATTCTTGCCCCTGGCCCCCTGGACGTCCACAATCACTCGCTATGTCTGCCTTTGGAAGGAGCGGTGCCGTGGCGCTCCTGTTCATCCTGTTGCTTGTTTTCGCTTGGGAACCCATGGGCCAAGGTGGCCTTTTCGGTTCGGATTTTCGACATCTAGCGGCAGCACAGGGTGCACGTCACGCGCCATCGAGCGCCAAGGCACCGGACGCGAACTCGGATCTGGACCAGGACGCTGTGCGCGGACTGGGACCTTGGAGCCTCAAGGCCTTGCGCCTGGAGCCTCGTGCCGCGCGCCCCGACCGATCGCTGGACCTTGCGAGTCCGGCTGTGCGACTGCGCCTTGGGAACTTGGTCTTGCTGCTCGTCGCGGGCTGGATGTGGCACCAAGCCGTGCGCCGCTCGCTGCGTTCTTGGTGCGGCGATGACCACGCGCGCGCAGCCGGATGGGCAGCGTCCTTGCTGCTGTGTGTGCATCCCATCATGCCCGTGGCGCTGGCCGGCACAGATGGTCGCGGCCCGGCGCTGTTCCTGGCTTTGGCGAGCGCCTGTGCGGCCGCCTTTCTGTCGGGCCGCCAAACCCAGCGCGTCTGGCGCGTGGCATTGTCCGTGCTGTTGGCAGTGCTCGCGGGCGCGACTTCGCGCAGTGCCTTCGTGCTACCCGTGGCCTTGGCGGCCGTCGAATACGCTTCCTCACGACGCTACCGCCCGCGCAGCGCGCGCCTGCGCACTGCTTTGGTGACGCTGTGCGTGGTGCTTGGCGCGGTGTGTTTTGGGCGAGTGTGCGCTGGATGGCTGCAAGGCGAACGCAGCTTGCGTTGGGACTTGCTGTTGGCGGGCGAGTGGGGGATGGAGCCGGCGCGTTGGTTGCGATCGCTGGAACGCCTGGGATTCGCCGCGCTGCCAGTCAACGAAGAGTTCTTTCCGGCTTGGTCACTCGTGCCCCTGGGGCTGGCGCTGTTGATTGGTCTTGCGCCTGCCCTGCAAGCAGCGCGCACGGCGCCGCGACTTTGGGCTTGGTTGGCCTTGGTCGCCTTGGTCGGTTTTTTGGCGCTGGAGTGGAGTTCCAGCAGCCAGCGCGTGCATGCGAGCGATTTGGGAGCGGCTGCGAGTCTGGCGATCATAGCGATTGTCCCCGCGACCGTGCTAGCGGTGTGCAGTACGGCCTTGACGGGAATGTTGCGCATGGTCTTGCCGCTCGTACTCGGGCTGGTCATGGCGGTCCTCTCGCGCGGCAACGCTTTGGCGGTGCAGGCGGCG
>JAKFYL010000252.1 GCA_021730845.1 Planctomycetota bacterium
CCCTTGGAGAGCATGCAGCAAAACAGCTTGTACTCCCCCACCGGGAGCGCCACGCCTTGCTTGCCGCCCGCGGCGATGTCGAAGTAGGCTCCGGCCAAGCTGCCCGACCCTTGCAGCACGAGCCACTTGGGCCACTCGCCCTTGAACTCGAGCTTGACGGTTCCGGTTTGCAAATTGACGGGCCGAGCTTCCAGGGACTTGCCGCCCAAAAGGCTCTTGAGCTGGTACCACTGGCCATTGATCGAAGTGAATTCGCTCCAAGGAATGGCGCGCTTGGAGTCACCCACCACGATGGCGTCCATGTCCGGCTGCAAGCTGCCCTTGCGCAGTCCCAGGTACTGCCACATCAGGGGCACGGAGCCGTAGATGCCATCGCCATTGTCATCCAACACGCGTACGTTCACTCCACCCAGGGTGCCGGTCATGCTGGCCGCGGGCAGGGCATACAGGCTCATCCAGCCGTCCGCGGGGCCCAAGTTCGACTGCAATCCCTGGTACGTGTCTTGCTCGATGCCGGTCTTGAAAGCGAACGCCCACGGGCGCTCCTCCGGGGTTCCCGGCGCCAGAACGCAGGTAACCAAGGCTAGATTGCCGGTGATGCCCTGGGTCACGTCCATCTTGCCGTCGCCATCGTTGTCGATGCCGAACTGTGCTGCGGCCGTGCGCTTGACGACCGGGGAGGTCTGCATCGAGTTGAATTTGGACGTCGAGTCCTTGGCGAGCAGATCGACCGAAGCCCACATCTGGTACACGTCGTCGGCGTAGAAATGGGGCCGCTCGAACTGCTCCACGGAGGTCAGCGCCGCAAACGACATGGCCACGTTGACCGGCGGGGCCGGCGGATCTGCGGGCGCTCCGGGCGCTCCGGGCGCTCCGGGTGCTCCGGGCGCTCCGGGTGCGCCCGGAGCTCCGGGCGCTCCATTCGGATCCGGCGCCGGAGCGTCGAAACCGGCCGCGGCGAGGAGATCATAGGCGGCCTTGGCCTCGAAGTAGGATTTCGACTTGAACTCGAACTTGTCGTAGGCCGCCAGGCACTTCTTGAAGCCTTCGCAGGTCAAGTACTTGTTCGCATCCTTGCCGCGCTGGTCCTCCGCGTAGCAGGCTCCGAATAGGAGCCAGCACCGTCCCTCCATTAGGTGGTCGCCTAGCTCGGCGAACCTTTCCGCAAAAGCGCGGAAGTCCGAGGCGAGCGCTTCGAACTCCGGGCCGTTCTTGGTGCCCGTTACCAAGGCGTTGTAAGCGGCCAGTCGCTCGTTGAAGGGCTTCTTTACTTTCTGCCGATCAAAAGCGCGCGTGGCCATGAGTGCCAGGTCCGAGTGGTACGAGTACAAGCGCTCGACGAAGTTGCCTTGATTGAGCGAAAGCCAGGCCACACGCAGTGTATTGATCTCCTTCTCCGTGGCCGGCGATGCATTGCCCGCAGAGACGGCGTCACACAGCACCTCCACGTGGTAGATGGTCTCTTCTTGGTACTGCTTGACCAGCCGGTTCATTTCCTCCGTGGCGTTGATAGCCATGGCCTGGCGGAACTTGGTCTTGAATTCCTCTAGGCGCGCGTCTTGGAACAGGCCGATGACGCTCGCGGGTGCCGCCGCCGCGGCGGATGCGGGCGCCAGCGTGAACGGGGCCGCGATGGCCGCAAGCGAACAGGCGCGCACCAAGAAGGGTCGTGTCATGGTCGTTCTCAAAGGCTCTTATGAATAGATGCACGTGCCAGCCCGGAAAGGAGCGTCTTGGCCCGGCTGACGATGGGCCCGGTAGTCTAGTGTGCCTAGCGGCGCTCCCCCAGCGGGTCACCGCGGGTGCCTTGCCGGCTGGCCGACATGCGCGTGAGAAACTCGCGGTCGGCCGCGGAAAGCGAGCCCAGGCCCTTGGCGTTGATCTGGGCCAGCAGCTGGTCGAGGCGCGCCTCGTCTTCTTGCCGCGCGCTGGCGCGCTTTTGGTGACGGCGCTGGTCGAGGGCTCGCGCGGGGTCGAACCACATCCAACCCAAGCGTGCCGCCAGGAAACCAAACAAGGCCCCCATCAAGTGCACGATGTACGCCGTGCGGCCCCCGCCCTGGAGCAGCTGGAACAGGTCGAGGCCCACGTACAGCAACGCGAAGGTGCGCAGCTTGAGTGGAAACACGAAGAAGATCACGGTTGCATTGGGCTGCAGCACGGCTGCCGCGCACACCATCGCGATCACGGCTCCCGAGGCGCCGACCGTGGGTATGTCGTTGCCCGTGGCCAAGGACACGCTCAGCTGGGCCAAGCCGCCGGCGGCCAAAGCCGCCAGCCACATCCACAAGAAGCGCCGCGGACCGATGGCATCCTCGACCATGCGCCCGAAGAAATACAGGCCCAGCATGTTGAACAAGATGTGCCCCGGTGAGTTGACCGAATGCAGAAACCCGTAGGTCACCAATTGCCACAGCGGCACCAGCGGCGCCCAAAGGCGCCACACGCTCGGCTGCAATCCGAACAGCTCCAGGATGCGCAACACCGCCGGCCTCGTCGCGTTGAAGCTGAACAAGAGCACGGTGACCACCCAGACGGCCGTGGTGATCCACAACAAACGCATCGACATCGCGCTGGGCCACCAACTGCCGGCACCGGAACCGAACTTGCGCCCTCCAAACCCGCCCGTTTCGCGCTCGGGCAAATCGTGCCACACCGGACTCATCTAGCAGCGCTCCTGGCGTGCGCGCGCGACCTGCGTCGTCGCCCCACTGCGCTTGGCAAAGGAGCGCTGAGCAGCGCGCAGCGTGTTCTCGAGCAGCATGGCAATGGTCATCGGACCGACGCCTCCTGGCACGGGGGTCAAGCTACCGGCAACCAGGCGCGCTTCGTCGAAGGCCACGTCGCCCACCAGCTTGCCGCTAGCCAGGCGATTGATGCCCACATCGATTACGCACGCGCCCGGGCGAATCCAAGAGCCGCGCACCAGCTCTGGCCTGCCGACGGCGGCGCACAGGATGTCGGCTTGGGCGCACAGCTGGGGCAAATCGAGCGTCTTGGAATGGGCAATCGTCACGGTCGCGTCGCGCTGCAAGCACAAGAGCGCCAAGGGCTTGCCGACGAGCGCCGAACGTCCGAGCACGACCACGCGGCTACCTGCCAGCGGTACTTGGCTTTGGTCCAAGATTTCCACGCAACCGGCCGGCGTGCAGGGCACCAGGCCCGTGCTGTCGCCCATGGCCAGCGCCGCAACGTTCTCGGGGTGCAGGCCGTCCACGTCCTTGGCTGGATCGATCGCTCGCACGATGCGCGCCGCGTCGAGCCCGCTGGGCAGCGGCAACTGCACCAAGATGCCGTGCACGCTGGGATCTTGGTTGAGTTCGTTGATCCGAGCTTCCAACTCGACTTGGCGCGTGCTGGCAGCCAGAAGCAACGTGCGCGCCTCGATGCCGGCTTCCCGAGCGGCGCGGTCCTTGTTGCGCACGTACACCTGGCTCGCCGGGTCGTCTCCAACCAGCACCACGGCCAGACCCGGTGTTCGGCCCTGGCGCGCGAGAGCTTGCACAGCTTGGCGCACTCGCTCGCGCACGGTGAGCGCCATGGCCTTTCCATCCAGCAGACGAAGCATCGTTTCGGCCTTGTGAGCTAGCGCGCTTGTGCCGCGGCGGATTCGGTTTCCTGGGGCCTGGATCCCTGCATGCCTTCGCGCGGCACGACGTTGTCGTCCGTGTAGCGGTGCAGACTCTTCTGGCTGTCGGGCAAGTATCCAAACAACTGGAACGTCCCGAAAACCGACAGCGCACCCGCCAGCAAGACGCTCATGGCCTTCTCGCCGCGGTAGCCCCCCAGCATGCGCAGGTGGATGTAGCCCACGTACACCAGCCACGTGATCAAGGCCGAATTCTCTTTGCTGTCCCAGCCCCAATAATTGGCCCAAGCTTCCTGCGCCCAAAACGCACCCATCCACAGACCTGCGGTCAGGAACGGAAAGCCGACGGCAAAGGCGCGAAAGCTGACTTCGTCGACCTCGCGCTCCATGCCGGCCAGTTTTTCCGCGGCGGGCAGACGGCCCAGCGCGCGCAGCACGAGGAACACCAGGCCCGTGACGAGCCACACCGGAATGGCGACTACCTGCAAGAAGGGCACCAGGATGAGCCCGGCTGCGGTGAGGACTTGGACTTTCTTGGATCGCCCACCGCAGAACACGCCGCCCCAAAAGCGCAGCGAGAAGTACACCAAGCAGAGCAATCCCGCGATACCCAGCGTCGCGTAGCTGAAGATCAGGGACGAAAGATGCGGCGGGAACCAGTAGGACTGCAGCGCGGGCGGCAAGTCGCGCTGCGCCGTCGGCAGCGTGCGCACGTAGGAAAGCGTGGCGTAGACACCGCCCAAGACCAGTGCCAGCAACAGGTCGCCCAGCACGCCCCAGCCAGGTCCGCGGCGCTCCAATCGCAAGGCGAAGTGCAGCACCACCGCCGAGAGCAGCAAGGCCAGGCAAAACATGCCGATCACCTCGCTCATGGTTTGGCTGGGGAAATGGTTGACCTCGATGCCACGCCGAATCATCGACATGCTCATGGCAAGCAGCGCCAAGACCAAACAAGTGAGCGCGCTGCGCGAAGCCCAACGTGCGGCCCGGCGTGTGGGCTCAAGAATGCCCAGCGCAGGGATCCCATGGCTGCCTGCAGGATCGAGCGGCGGCATACCCGCACCAGCTGCAGCTAGGGCGGGCCTTAGGCCTTGGGCCCTGGTGCGCAACAGCGCGGCAAGCGCCAAAGCCAGCGTTCCCGCCAGACACAGGTATTGAGTCCAAACACTCCAAGTGAGGGAATTCATGCCTAGGTGCGCTCCGTGCGCGTGCGGCCACCTTTGAGGATCGGCCGGATCAGGTAGGCCACCACGGTACCTGCGATGATGACGTACATGCCGGCCAGGACATAGGGAATCCCGGGGTCGTAGACCACCCCGATGCCGGAGTACGTCGGTTGATCCACTTCCGCGTTGGTTTGAAAGAAACGCCAGCCACGGTACTTGAAGTAATCGTTGACGCGGATTTCGCGCTGCTTGGGGCTGCCCAGGGGCACGTTGGCGAGTTCGCCGCGCTCGTCCTTCTCCCACACCGACAGCACGCTGCGCCAGTCGAAGGGAAAGCCCTCGGAATTCTCGAGGAACTGCAGCGCCAGACGCTGGTCGGTCGAGTACCACACGTTGGCCGCGGAATTGGGCGTCGAAGCCAGTTGTATGCGCGAGGTTTTGGCTTTGGGCGTGCCCAGCCCTTCGGTGATCTCGAGCTCCAAGCCGCGCGGCTCGCGGGAATAGAAGTGGGGATTCCAACCGTCCGGGTCGGGATCGGCGGGCAAGAACTCGATCGAATTGGCCACGAACTGCGCGCGCATCAAGAAGCGCCGCGCAAGGATGGGAGCCGAGGACCCCAGGCGGTCTTCGAGCGGCAGCGCCTGGCCTTGCACCACCGGCTTTCGGCTGCCGTCCTGGCCGATCAGTTCGGCCGCGATGCGGCTCGATTGGCCCGCGCTGCTCGAGGGGTCCGGAACCTCGCTCCAGCGCAGTACGTAGCGCGGACCGCCCGGCGCGCGCCAACGGTCCCAGCGCATGCGCACGATCACTTCTTGGAAGCGATAGGACGGTTGCAAGCCGTTGGAAACCGGATCCAGCATTTCCACGACCAGTCTGCGCTCCGGCTCGGTGGCCAGACCTTGGGCATCCGCGGCCTTGCCGACGTAATTCGGCGGCGGAATGACATCGATCCAAGCTGCGGCGAAGCGATACGGACGCTCGGCCATGGGACGATCATCGCGACTTCCAGTCAGGCGTTCCTCCTTCGAACCGCCGCCCAGTTTCAGATCGCTGGTGGCGTCGACCACGCGCACGCTCCAGCCGCCGGGCAGCTCCAGCGTACTGCCGATGGCAAAGGGCAGCGCCAGTGGAGCAGATTGCTGACCGCCCAAGATCTCGAGGTCCAGGGTGCCCAGTTGTTCTTGGTCATCCGGCGGAAACAACGAACCTTCCGCGGTCGACTGGGCCACGGCCAAGCGAAAGCGCCCCTGTGGATCGAAGTAGTGCGCCTGGCTTTCCAGCATCGGCGACAAGTACATGCGCGTGGTCTGGCCGTCGGTGCTGGTAAGACCATGGTCCAGCGCATGGCCTACATGGTCTGCACCGGACGCCGCGGAAACTTCCAATTCGACCAGCGGCGGATGCAGCATGCCGTCATCCGCAGGCGCTTCCTCCACTTGAGGCAAAGAGACCTTGGCGCGATCGTGCAACTGCTTGACTTCCAAGCGCAGGCGCGGCGCCAGCTTGCCAGACTCGTCCTCCTGGTAGTCCAGTTCCTGGGTCCAGCCTTCCCACAGCGTGAAACGCGGCGGGCGCGATTGGAATTGTTGATCCAGGAAATGCACTTCCAGGGCCTTCCATTCCTTGCGCGCGAAATGGTCCAGGCCCACAGCGAAGGGCATGCGCGCGAGCTTGTTCGGATCGTAGTGCTGCCAATAGGTGTCGCTGGGAGGATCCCCCAGGAACAGTTGCAGGATGCCGCGGTCGGTGCGCAGCTTCGACCACGCCCCGCCGGCGAGCATGATCAACATGCCGGCGTGCACGAGCACGAAACCGAGCTTTTCGATCTTGTACCACTTGGAGGCCATGCCGGGCCGAAACAAGTTGGCCGCCACGGAAGCCCAAAGCAGCGCGAGCAATCCGGCGAACCAATCCGACTTGTACAGCCGATTGAATTCCAAGCTGGTGCACACATCGAAGGCTCGGCGCAGCGTGGAATCGTGCCGGCGCTGAAAGTCCTCCACTTCCGCCGACTTGGCTTGGCCGGAAAAGGACGCCCGCATCAGTTTGGTGCGATTCTTTTGTTCCTCGGCGCCGTAGGCGCGTCCAAAGCGTTCCAGGGCCTGGGTGGCTCCTTCGGGCACGACTGCCTTGGGAGCACCCCAGCCGTAGGGCCGCACCACGTGATACAAGAAGTAGCTCGTGCCCCAAGAAAAGGCTGCGAAATTGCTCTCGTAGTTGGCCGGCGTCACGCGCTCCTTGGGGTCCTCGAAATTCTCGATCTGGGGCACCAAGGCTCCCAGGAATACCGCGAACGCGCTGATCGTCACCAGCCCCACGCCGGTGTGCATCGAGCGCAAGAAGCGCGACCAGGCTTGGCGCTGCAGCCACACGAAGGTCAGCGAGGTAAGGCAAAAACCGCTGAACAAGTAGTCGCGCGCACGCCAGGCTGCCCAAGGACTGGGAGCCTCGCTCAGGCCCTTGGCGTGCGCCATGAGCCACTCGGCCGGCGGATAGCCTTCCATCAACCGCCCGACGGCCGCGCTGGCAAGAATCCAGCCCAAGATCGCGACCGCCGCACTCGCAAAGCCCCAGCGAAAAACCTGCGCTTGGCTATGACTCGGCGCGTTCATGGTCGATTCGGCGGCGGCCTAAGGAAGCGCTAAAAGCGACGCTCCAAGACGAAGTCTGCGATGCCCAGCAATGCGCTGCGTGAAGGGCTCTCGGGCAGACGCAGCAGGCGCGTGCGCGCGCTGGCGACTAGCGCCGCGGCGCGCGCCCTGGTGTGCAGCAAGCCTTCGCTCAAGTCGATTTCTTCGCGCAAGGCGCGCGAGCGCGAGCCCGCGTATTCCGGGGCCGTGAAAAGCTCGCGGATGCGAGTCTTC
>JAKFYL010000463.1 GCA_021730845.1 Planctomycetota bacterium
GAACTCACCGTTCAAGTTCTTGTTGAAGCTGAGTACCCGCCCTCCCACGCGGTTGCGAGCCTCGATCACGGTCACGTCGTAACCCGCCTTGAGCAGTTGATAGGCGCAGGACAGTCCCGAAAAGCCAGCGCCAACAACCACCACCCGCTTGCCGGCAGAAAGGTGAGTGCCCAAGGCCGAAACCACCGGGTTGCTGCTGATCAGAATGCCGGCCGAGGCAGCCAAACTGGACTTGAGCAGCGCGCGCCGGTCCAGCTGGATATCCGCGGCGGAACGGCGGCCGAAACGACGAGACAGTCGAGAGTAGAGCAAGGACATAGTTGGGCCTGGGGCTACTTGCTTGGAGCTACGAGGGGGGACCGAAAAAATCGAGCTGGCCAGCGATCCTACGACCGCTGGCTGATCACCTGTGACCTACTCGTCGTTGGTGGGGCCGACGCAAATCATCCACAGCTTGAAGAAGTTCATGATCTGTTGCTTGTTCAGCTTGTTGGCATTCAGGTTGTACGTGACCTTGGAAGTGCTCGGCGCCTCGCTGCCGGGAGCCAGGGTGTCGACGTAGTTGATCCGGCCGGTCATGGCGGGCACCGTGTCGTCGACATAGAAGAAGGCTTCTTCATCGCTCAGTCCTTGGAAGGCCGCGGATTCGTCGGCCACGGTCTTGTTCTTTTCCTCGTTGAAACGCAGGTTGAACTCGTAGTAGCCGATGCCATTGCTCGCGCGGTCCGGATCTTCGACCCATTTGATCGAGCCGGTCACGATGTCTTCCATGTCCTGACCGTTCATGCTGTACTTGAAGCGGATCCCGTCCGTGAACCAGTTGCCGGTCTCATAGTCGTAGTCCAAGCGCCCATTGACCGTCGTGCGCGGATAGGTTTCCGCGGGGCCCTTGGCCAGCACCAGGTTGTCAAAGCGCATCGGATCGGCCGCTTTGACGTTGATGGTCACGGTCTTCTTGCCCACCAGGCGCTTGTAGCTGTAGGCGGCGAGCGAGTCCTTCTTTTCCGCCTTGCCAACCATCTTGCCGGCAAAGTTGTCGGTGAAACCCGAGGCCTGACCGCGGGTATCGATGGCGATGCGCAGGGGGCGCTCCTTGGCGCTACCACCGGCCAAGTTGAAGGCGCCCGTGCCGGTATCGATCGGCACCAGGCCAACCCACTTGCCCACGTTGACCTTCTGCTTCATGTCCTTGGGGTTGACTACAGCCAAGTCCACGTCGAAGGTCAGCGCCGCTTCCTGCTTGCGCGAGCGGATTAGATCGGAGTAGAGGTTCGGTTGACGCGTGATCTCGCCAGAAAAGACCGTGGTCTTGGCCACGCTGAAGTTGAAGCGGTAGATGTCCTTTGCACCCAGGGCCGGGGAGTTGTCGGCCAGGTCGCCGGTGGTGTCCATTTGGGTGCGAGTCTTGAACTCGATGTCCATCTTGCCCGTGATCACATCGTTCTCGGTGATCGTCGGCGCCTGCGTAGCGGCGTCTTGCGCGGGACGGAAGGGGCTGACGGCGAAGGCCAACGCCAGGCAAGACGTGAGCGCGAGGGAGTGGAAAGTTTGCATGTGCGGAGTGTGTGTTTGGAGTAAGCGAAGTCCCGTGCCCTCAGGGGTGGGCATTCGTTCGGCAGTACCTTGGCCCGATTCCGAGGAATCCAAGGCAAAGGCATGCGCGCGCGGGATGATACGGAAACCGAACCGCAAGTCGTGCTTGTGCGGTTCCAAGCGAGCCGGAAAAGGAACAGGGGCCAAACGCCCCAGGCCCGAAGTCACGGGCCTGGGGCGCAGGCTTCTAGGTAAGGGGCAGGACCCGTATGCGTGGACAGGCCCGTTATTCACGGATCTGGGGAACCGCGGCTGTGCGCCTACCTTCCCGGCGACCGAGGAACCGTGTCGCACGAGAATCGAGCCTGGCATGACGGGCACAGACCGGCGACGCGCACGAGCGTGGGTTGCATCCTGGGCGTTCCGACGGGCGCGACCTTGCGCGTGCTCCTGAAGCTCGCCTCGCCGCTGGAAATCGTCGTCGCGGTGGTGCTCTGCGGGCCGAGCTCCTTGGGCTGGGTCGACTTCCCGTGGGATTCTTGATGTGGACCCCGACGATTGCGAGGCCGATCCGGCTTGGCGGAAAGGCAATCCGGTTCCAAGCGGCGCTCTTGCGACCGGATGGCAATTGCGCAAGCCATGGGCTGAGCCAACCAGTACTTTCTCCACCCGCGTACTACCGGTCATCGAAGGTGCCGCCCCCGGCGGGCCGACCGTCGAGCCGTGCCCCTGGCGCGGGACGCGCGGCTCCCGAGCGGGTGCTTCCGGACGAATTCTTGGACCGATTGGATCGCGGATGGCAACTCCGGATCGAGGCCTCAGAAGCGCGCGTACAATTCACAGCGCCCATCCCCAGGAGGTTCCTTTGCAACTTCTCCGCACTTCAAGCGTGTTCCCACTACTCGTCGTCTGTGCCGGCGCCCTCGCAGCTGCGCGCGCACGGGCTCAGTCATCCGGCGCCACTTGCCCGCCCTCGTAGTCAGTCGACTTCTTTGGAGCGGCGGGACCCAGCGGCCCCGTGTAAAGCGCCGTGACGGCAGATCTGGGAAGCGATCCATCACTCTACGTGGGCGGCACGTTCTCGTCCGTCGCGGGTTCGAGCAAGCCCGGCGTGGCCAAGTGGGACGGCGTCTCATGGTCTGGCCTGGGCTCGGCAATCCCCGGTTTCGTGTACGCCCTGGAGGTCGTCGATGCTGGCAATGGACCCGAGCTCTACGCCGCCGGAATGTTCTCCTCGGCCGGCGGCTTGCGGCGCAATCGATCGCCAAATGGGATGCTGTGCAGTGGCAAAGCCTGCAAGGCGGTGGCGTTGGGCTTCCGGGCGAGGGTGCATCGGTGCGCGACCTATACGTGCACGACGACGGCGGGGGCCCAGCGCTGTACATGGCGGGGGACTTTCACGAGGTAAGTGGCACAGTCGTCGAGAAGATTGGAAAGTTCCAGAACGGCTTCTGGTCCTCCATCGGCGGAATCAACAACCCGGTCTTCGCTCTGGCCGTGTGGGACGAAGGTACTGGCCCGGCACTGTTCGCTGCGGGCTTTTTCAACGACGCCGGCGGTACCCAAGTCTCCAACATTGTCGCCTGGGACGGCGTCAACTGGCGCGGGCTAGGTGTCGGCTTGGACCATCACCAGGCAATGTTGCACTCGTTCGACACCGGAGCGGGGGCCGCGCTGATCTCTCGGCAAAACTCGGCGGTGGTGAATGGCTATGCCTACCTCTCGAAGTGGAACACGGCCCCCGGCTGTGCCCCGCAGACGTATTGCACGGGCACCATTTCTTTTTCTGGCTGTGCGCCGACCATTGCGGCATCATGGTCGGCGAGTTTGTCGCCTCCCGGCGCGTTCTCCATCGTTGCGTCGCAGCTCGAAGCACAGCGATTTGGCTTGCAGTTCTTTGGCACGAGTGGGTCAGAGCTGGTGCCGATCGCAGGCGGAGTGTTGTGCGTACAGGCGCCCACCTATCGCTTGGCAGTCCAAAACTCGGGCGGCGCCGCGGCTTTCGATGGGAGCATCGTCACTACGCCGGCCGAGCTGCTCGCTCATCCCAGCGGCAGCGCTCTTGTCGTCGCTGAGCAGCAAATCAATCAACAGACCTGGTTCCGCGACCCGATTGCCCCGTCCGGGGTGGCGTTGACCAACGCGGTGCAATACGTGGTCGTGGCGTGACTTAAGCGAAAGTTCGCGCGCGAGCCGCCAACGCTACCGGAGGCTCGCGCGCTGGTACTAGGCTCGCTCCGGCCCACGCTTCCGTTGGGCCGGTGTATCTAGCAGGAGCCTGACTACAGATCGGTCAACAGAAGTGGGCTGAACGCCTCCAGCCTGGAGGCGCCCAGCACCATCGTCAATGTACCGCAACGCAATATCACTCAGTCCGTTGCAAGTCCGTTTCCCCGGCCAAGAGTGAACCCAGCCAGTTCTGCAATGCCCTGCACTGGCTCGTAGGCTGCAGGAGCACACGGCCCACAAGGAACATAGGCACAATACCCACTACCCACGGTGAGGACCGCAGCCGAATCCAGCAGTTCCGACAAACCCCATGCAGCGGTTCCTGGCGCAATGTAGGGAGTTAGCGGTGCGGCTACGGAACTCTTTCCTATCGGCGCTGTTTGTTGTGAAGGAGACAACTTAACGATTGAAGCGCTAACCCACGTTGACGAACCAGAAGGCTTGTACCTAAGCTCTAGCACATAAACCCCGGCAGGGACGACGACCGGAGCCTGATTCTCCACGCAACTCGCGCTTTGACCAGCCGAGCAGAGGCTTTCGCAACTCGACGCAGGAATCGGAAATGCAGAGCACCCAGTCGCACTTTCAGCAAAGATCACCTGGTGGCTACGAGCCGACAAGAACACCTGGGGCACCGGCGTTTGAGTACTGGACAGTGTCATGTCTGGCAAACCATTTTGTGATTCAAATAACTTGAAGCTACTTGGAGGTTGGCTGACAACAATCGTAGAGCTTTGATTCAATGGTATAGCCGGGTAGATGATAGAGCTGTCAATTCTATGCATCCACACCTCATACGGGGTATTTCGCAAGCCAGCTACCGTGAACGTCGCGTACTGATTGTAGGCCATCCAATGAGGAGCCTCTAGTGTCATCGTTGTCGCGTTCGGAGTAAACAGCGAAGCTATGTTCTCATGCTCGTCTTCGACTTGCGTCGAATGCAAGTGAAACACCCCCTGTTCCGCAGTCGTCAATCCCTGGTTCAGTACGACTTTGTCGAGCAGTTCGCACAGTGTTGGCTTTGAATCTTCTACCAAGAACGGCGCCACGTTGCTCCGCGTAAAAACGGCATAGTGGTGCCCGAATCGGTGAGAGATTTCGAACCGAACCGGCACATTCTTTTGGAGCAATTTTGCATAGTACCGTATCGGATGGGCAATTGGTTTTGCGATGTCATGCGTTCCAACCCTCAAGATCACGGAGGTGCCATTTGCCTTGAGAGAGTCAATGAACCGATCAGCACCATTGCCGAAGCTGCCGTCAAGTACGGCTTGATCTTTGGAGCCGAAAAGCGTTTCCATCGCCAAATCGAGGGCGCTAGGAAACGGCGGGATGTAACCCGGCAAAGTGCTAGGCCATGTGGCATTGGGCTTCCATCCGCCCTGGAAACCGGAAGCAAGCTCAATATTTTCGGTGACGAGGGGGAATCCGGGACCAACAGCACAGCCGAGATTTTGCCCCGGGAACAGCGTAGGGTTCGAGGCTACGACGAATTTCGCCTTCACAACCGTGCTCGGCCAAGGATGAGCACTGCACTGAGTTCCGCCAATTGGAATTGGGTTTGCCGCGAGCGCCAAAGCTGCGGTTCCGCCACGAGATCCGCCGTGAATGATCACTCGCTCCGGGTCTGCGCGGATAATACTCCTCGCTTCTTCAAAGAGTTTTCGGACATTCATGAGAATGGACTCGTTCATGACAAGAGTCGCGTTTGCCCCCCCGCCATTCGTGACTATTCCCACAGCGATCTTCGACTTCGTCGTTAAGAATTGTTCGAGCGCTTTGATTGTCTCCTTGCCGGGAAAGCCGGTCGTTGCGCCGTGCAAGTCGTACAAGGAAGTCAGCACCACCGGGTAGTATTGTTGCTCGCCAGGGACAGGGAAGGACTTCCAAGTAGGCGGAAGTATGAAAGTCGCAAGGGAGTCCTCCCTTCCTGGAACCTCCGTACATGTACCGTTGATTTGCTTGTGGTGTTGGTAGTATACGTGATACGCATGGATGATCTGAAAAATGGGCCAATCATGGCGATACAACGCAGAATTACCATTTTCGTTCTGGATGGGGTACTTGGTCGTAGCGCGACACCAATCGGAAAAATTTATGGCGTCGAGGTCCGTGAGCTTGAATGTGTGATTCTCATTCATTTTTCTCTCGTACCCTGCAAATTTTGCGTCGATGACGCCAGGTTGGCCAGAACCATCATCGAAGTTGTACTTGCAGTCATCAAACGTATAGCCGACAGTAGTCTGGCAATTGGGGTGTGGCGCCCCAATGTCATCGCTCGCTCCAAGACTAAACCCCCCCTTTCCCGCGTTTAGACTGTTACTCCAATGCGTTACGATAGGGAATTGGTTCTTGAATTTTCTGGATACAACAACAAAACTCGTGAGTAGTCCAGCCGGCGGCGAAACCGTAAAACTGATGGTTGTTCCGTTGTCCGTCGCGTTGGTTGGCATGGGCAGGATGTTCACAGAGCCCCCTGGCGCAAGCGAGGCAATTTCAAGTCCCTTGTAGCCGGATCCGCCCGGGTTGTTGACTAGCCATGCAAGCAGTCCGGGAGGCAGGTCGAACTGAACGAGCACGGGATTCCCAGTTCCACCAACAGTCTTAAATTTGCTCAACGGCACGCGATCTCCGGGCACGAAGATGGCCGCGGGGTCGCTTTGTCCTTGATCCACGAATTGTGTTGGTTTCGCGAAACCGGTAGTGCCGGCAAGCGACACCGCGATCCACAAAGCAGCTCGGGAAATGTTTGAACGTAGATTGATCTTGTGCCCAATGACGGTGAGGTTCATACCAGTAATCCTGGGTTATGGTTGAATTCCGGAACAACCGCATCTCGCTTTAACCAGGCCAATCTGTAGGAAAGCGGCCTACGGATGTTCCGGGGAGGCATATCACGACCGATTGGCCTCCTAGAGCCGCCGTTCAGCTCTGGATTTTTGGAAATATTCAGCCGAACGGGCGGACAGATTCCACTGGCGTAGCTTCAGTCAGGAATTCGCGCGCACGCGCAAACAATTTCACCCCCCCAGCGACATCGACCAAGAACAAAGGCTGTTCCTGTACAAGGTCCCCGACGCGAAAGTACGGCGTGGGAGCAAGGAAGTTGGGCCCAAGTCCCTTTCACGGTGGAAGATGGCCAGACACGAAATTCTGGGCAACTCGCAGCCCCCAAGACCAGAGATGCAAGACCCTGCATGTGAGCTGTTTCTTGAAGTAGGCAGGTACCGCAGCGCTCATTCGCCGGGTCGGGGACGCGGCGCGAGACAATTTGCCGTTCGGCGGTGTTAGCTGCGGCTAGGGGAAGGTGGCGCCGCGAACAATCAGTAGCCCAGCCCGTCCTTGCGCAGATGGATCGAGGGATCGCCCTCGCGGGTTTGGGCGCCTTCGATGACTTCGCCGAAAAACACGAGGTGATCATCGGTGGCGTGTTCGCCGGTGACCCGGCACACGAGCCAAGCGAGGGCTTCTTTCAGGAGTGGCGGGCCGCTCGGGCGCTCCAGTTCGAGTCCGTCGAAGGGGCTCTCCCCTGGGCCGTACTTGCGAAAGAAGCGCTTCATCAACGACTGGCTGCTGGCATCCAGGATGTTGATCGCGAAGTGCTCGCTATCGCGAATGGCAGCCAGGGGGCCCCTCTCGCGCCCTACCGCGACGCACACGACCGGGGGCTTCAGGCCGACCTGCATGACGAACGAGCCCACAAAGCCTTTGGGGTCGCCGCTGGACGCCTGGTTGGCGGGCGCCGGAGACACTGGCGCGCGGGTCGTGACGATGTACAGGCCCGTGGGCAAGCGGCCCAAGGCGCGGGCCACGGG
>JAKFYL010000426.1 GCA_021730845.1 Planctomycetota bacterium
GCCTAGAAGGGTCCCAGCGCCTTGACGAGGCCGCTTTCGGTGGTCATGCTCTCCGCCCCTCGCCCCGCTAGGCAGAGCGGCCTTCGTTCGCAAGGATGGCTGGCCGTGCGGCAACAACTCTTGCCACGCCTTAGGAGCGCGGTTCTTTCGAAAATCGCTTTGGAGCCCAAGCAAAGTCCAGCGCGAGCTTGCGCGCCCAGCCGACCAGGCAGGGGACGAGTTCCGCGAGGCTTTCACCGGAGCATTGGCTTTAGGGGGGATTAGCTCAGTTGGTAGAGCGCTACAATGGCATTGTAGAGGCCAGGGGTTCGAATCCCCTATCCTCCACCACCTCCACGACCGGTCGCGTGCCGCCTTGCGCGGGAACCTGGCTGGGAGGCGACACCCGCCCATTTGGCGGAGATGTCCAGGGCTGCTACCGCAAGTCCCAATGACCGCGCGCCCATGACTGACCTCGCCCATCCCGATCGACTCCGCAAGCTGGCCGACATGCGCGCAGCGGGCGTCGACCCCTTTCCGCCGCGCGGCGTCGACGCTTTGCCCATCGCCCAAGTGATCGCCGGCGGCGGCAGCATCGACGCACCCGGGCCGCTGGCAGCCAAGCGCGTACAAATCGCCGGGCGCATGCTGGCCCTGCGCGATTTCGGCAAGCTGGCTTTCGCGCCGCTGATCGATCGCACCGGCAAGATCCAAATCGGTTTCGCCAAGGAGCGCCTGCCGGATTGGTGGGAGCGCCGCAAGTGGCTGGATCACGGCGATCTCCTGGGTATCGAAGGCGAACTCGGCCGCACCCAGAAAGGCGAACTGACCGTGTGGGCCACCAAGGTCGACATCCTGGCCAAGTGCGTGGCCGTGCCGCCCGAAAAATGGCACGGGCTGGTGGACATCGAGCAACGCTATCGCCGCCGCTACGTCGACTTGTGGGCCAAGGAAGGCGTGCGCGAAGTGTTCGAAAAACGCGCGCGCATCTTGGCCGGCGTGCGACGCTTCCTGGATGCGCGCGGTTACGTGGAGGTCGAGACTCCCATCCTGCAACCGCTGTACGGCGGCGCCGCGGCGCGCCCGTTCGTGACGCACTACAACGCCTTGGACAGCGACTTCTTTCTGCGCATTGCGCCTGAGTTGTACCTCAAGCGCCTGATTGTCGGCGGCATGGAACGCGTGTACGAAATCGCGCGCAATTTTCGCAACGAGGGGCTGTCGGCGCGCCACAACCCCGAGTTCACCATGCTGGAGTTGTACCAGGCCCAATCCGATTATCGCGGCATGATGGAGCTGGCCGAAGGCATGATCGAGAGCCTGGCGCGCGAGATCAATGCCGGCACGCAGATCCACTTTCGCGGCGCGGACTACGACTTACGCGCGCCGTTCGTGCGCCGCGGCTACATCGACCTGTTCCAGGAGCACGCCGGCTGCGCCTTCGACGACCAAGTGCGCGTGCGCGCCAAGGCGCGTGAACTGGGTATCAAGGACCCCGGCTCGTTCCCCAAGCTGATGAACGACGTGTTCGAGGCCACGGTCGAGGAACACCTGCAAGGCCCCATCTTCGTCACGGATTATCCGCTCGAGATCTGCCCGCTGGCCAAGGTCTCGCCGCGCGATGGCCGCCTGGCGGAACGTTTCGAGTTGTTCGTGGGCGGCATGGAACTGGGAAATGCCTTCACCGAGCTCAACGATCCACAGGACCAGTACCAGCGCTTTGCCGAGCAAGTTGCTTCCAAGGACGACGAGGCGCCCAGCGCCATCGACATCGACTACGTGCAGGCGCTGGAGTACGGCATGCCGCCCGCGGGCGGCCTGGGACTGGGGATCGACCGCTTGGTGATGCTGCTCACGGGGCAAGACACCATCCGCGACGTGCTCATGTTCCCGGCGTTGCGGCCGCTGACGGGTGAGGCCTGCGCCACCGAACCTGCCGCCGCGCCTTCCATCGCGCCGGGCCGCTGAACAGCGCTGTGTTCCGCACCTTCCTTTCTTGGCGCTATCTGCTGGTTCGGCGCACGAATCTGATCGGGATCGTCGGCATCATGGTGGCCGTTGGCGCGCTGATCTTGATCCTCTCGATCATGACCGGCTTCTTGGAGCTCAGTCGCGTCGCCGCGCGGGCCAGCTCCGCCGACGTGACCATTACGCCGTTCTTTGCCGACGGCGAGCAGCAGCAGCCGCAGCCCTTGCCACTAGAACCGAGTCCACTGCTGGAAGTGCTGCGCAAGGATGCGCGCGTCGTGGCCGCCAGCGCGCACCTGACTTGGTTTGGATCGCTCATCGGCGACACATCGATCTCGTCGCAGATCTTTTCCCAAGGCACCGACGCTGTCGTACGCCTGGTCGGTATCGACGTAGCCGATGAGTTCGCTGCGACCCATTTGGAGGAGTTCCTGTCGAGCACCCCGCTGCGCGGCCAGAAGGTCGCCGATCCAAAGAACCCCTTTGCCTTGCCACCAGGCATGGAAGGTGGCCGGCCGCGGCCGGTGATCGTCGTCGGCGACAGCCTGATGCGCACCCACGGTCTGGCGCGCGGCGACGTGATCAAGGTCGGAACGGTGGTGTTCAACTCCAAGCAGGAACTGGAATCCGCCGACTTCGAATGCATCGTCGGCGGGAGCTTTCGCTCGCGCGAGAACGAACTGGACTTGCAGCGCGTGTACGTGGACCGCACCCAGCTGGCGCGCTTTCTTGCCGGGCTGCGCTCGCAAGAGGACGAGCTGCCGGCGGACGCACGCACGTATTCCGAAATCTTGGTCAAGCTCGCGGACTACGATCGCGACGGCGCGCGCATCTGCTCGGATTTGAAGCAGCGCCTGGTTTCCATGTCGGTGCTGCACCCCTTCAGCAACATCGAAACCTGGGAGCAACAAAAGCGCGTCATTTTGGGCGCCATCGAGAACGAGCGGGCCTTGATGGCCATCATGCTGTCCCTGGTGTTGCTGGTGGCCGGCTTCACGATTTTCGCGATCCTATCGATGATGGTCAGCGAGAAACGCCGCGACATCGGCATCTTGACCGCCCTGGGCGCGACGCCCCGGGGAGTGATGCAAGTCTTCTTGATGATCGGATTTTGGGATGCGTTGATCGGCGCCACGCTGGGTTGCTTGATCGGCACTTGGCTGGCCCTGAAGATCGACCCCATCGAGCGCTGGCTCTCGTCCACGTTCGATTTCCAGATCTTCAACCGCGAGGTGTATCTGTTCGACTACATCCCCAGCCAAGTGGAACCGCTGCGCGTGGCCACCATCGTGCTGGGTGCTTTCGTGTGCGCCTTGGTATTCGCCATGGTCCCCGCCTATCGCGCGGCCAAACTGGATCCCGTGGACGCACTGCGCAATGAGTGAGCAGGCACAAGCCGTAGCACCGCCGGTGGCCTTGCTGTCGGCCGTGGGCATCAAGAAGTCGTTTGCCGTGGGCGACCGGCAGCTCGAGATCTTGCACGGCGTCGACATGCAACTGTATGCCGGCGAACTCCTGGCATTGATGGGCCCATCGGGCGCGGGCAAGTCGACGCTGCTGCACATCCTGGGCTTGCTCGATCGGCCGACCAGCGGCCAGGTCTTCCTGGAGGGCCAACGCGCCTTCGAGTTGCCCGCTGAGCGGCGCGCATGGCTGCGCAATCAGCGCCTGGGGTTCGTGTTCCAGTTTTATCACCTGATCGCCGAGCTGACGGCCCTGGAAAACGTCGTGCTGCCGGCCATGATCCATCAAGGCCGGGGAGCCTATCGTCGCGATCGGCGAGCGCACGAACACAAGGCCGAGGAACTGCTCGTGCGCTTTGGTCTGAAAGACCGCCTGACGCACCGGCCGACCACGCTTTCAGGCGGTGAGCGCCAGCGCGTAGCCATGGCGCGCGCCTTGTTCCACGACCCCCCCATCGTGATCGCCGACGAACCGGTGGGCAATTTGGACAGCGCCACCGGAGAAAAGGTGCTCGAGTTGTTGTTCGAGGAGCAAGCCCGGCGCAAGCTGTCCCTGCTCCTGGTCACGCACGACGAGCGCTTGGCGGCGCGCTGCCAGCGCCAGATCTATATGGACGCCGGCCAGATTTCCTGAGCCGCCGAGGGGGGGTGGAAAAAAGAAGACGCGGCGCCCCTCGGGGTCGCCGCGCCGCGCAACCGGGAACTACCCGGTCCTACTGGCCGGCGATATTCGCCGCCAGGATTCCTTCGCCGGCACGCGACGCGATCCACTCGCGCCAGCGGGCGGCTGCTGCTTCACGCTCCGCGGTTTCGGCTTTGGGGTCGTAACCAAAGCGTTGTCCCGTGGCTTCGTGAAGTGCCTGGGCGCACCAAGAGCGCGCCCACAAATTTTCGTCAGACAAGCCATCGACCAGCACGCACACGGGTGCCCAGTCGCCAAGGCGCAAATAGGTGCGCGCACGTTCGAGCTCCACCCCGCGATCGAGCTCTTTGGACCACTTCAAGGCGTGCAACGCATCGACCAAGCGGCTGTCGCCCGTGGCGCCCAGCGCCGCGAGCGCGGCGCCAGCAACGTCCGGGCGGTTGTCCAGGCACAGCCGGAGCAGAGCTTGGTAGGCCGGTTCGCCGACGCCGGCAAACCAACGAATTTGCTCCACGCGTTCTGCTCCATGTGTCCAAGGCAGGCGCGCAGTCTGGTCTTCGATCTGCTGACGCAACGTCGGCGAGGGTTCGAGCCAGGGATTTTGCTCGCGCTGCTTGGGTCCCGTGGACGAGCAGGCGGCCAAGACGAGCCCCAAGGCGATGGCGGTGCCGTGCACCTGGAGCCGGCGGAAAAACACTACGTTTTCAAGCAAGTTTTGCATGTCGAAAGGAGCCTCCAACGCCTCCTCGTAGGAGCCGGCTATCGACCGCATCACCTGGAAAGCTTTACCTAGGACGCTTGCCGGCCGGCCAGGATCCCAAGCGCGAACAGCACCAGTCCCAGGATCAAGACCGGCCGCGCCAAGGCGCTCGGGCGGCTGGTTGCCACCTCGCTTTCGCCACGGGCCGGTCCCTGCTCGGCCTGCGCCAGAGCATTGGAAAACGCGGCCCTAGGCGCGCTCCATTCGCCGGCGGCTCGGGGCATGGGCAAGAACAAGCGCGCAAGCTCGCTTCCCGAAGCAGGAGCGTGCATGCGCGCCAAGTTGGGGCCGTGGCCCAGATCCCAAAGGTCCCCCAAGTACTCCGCTGCCCGGGCGCGCCGCACGCGCAGCACGTCCTCTCCCGGGGCCAGCGGCGGAATGCACAGCGTGAGGGAGCGGCCCTGTACCGGCGGCAGACCTACCCGAAAGTCCTGGTTCCAGCGGAGTTCGACGCACATCGGCCAGGTACTGGGCACATGGCGCAGCACCAAGTCTTGCTCATCCCATTCCAGAACTAGATCGCGTTGCTCGCGCTCGCGCGCACTCGAGCCCAAAGCGCGTACGAGCGCCGCCAGATACTCCAGCGCCGGCGTGTCGTGCACGCGCCAAAGATGCGGCACTGCGAGCACGTTACCCGTGCCATACCGCGCATAGGCCAGCGCCGGCGAACCGTCTTCGAAGCGCGCCAATTCACCGGCTTGCAAGGTCGGCTTGGCTCGCAGTGCGCGCCCGGGCAGCGGCGGGCCGCTACCTGCGCCGTGCTTTTCCAGCGCGAGCGCGAACAACTGGGCCGCGGATCCTGGCACGAGCTGGGACGGCTCGCCCCAAGCGACCTGGACCGGGAAAAACCAGCGCTCGGTTTGTAGATGGCTCTGGACCGCGCGCGCCAAACTCTCAGCATCCGGCGCGGCAATCGGCGGGCGCTCCTTGGGCACCAGTCGCGCCAGAAAATCGAGATCCGGGCTGGGGCCGAAAGCGAACACGCACAGGCGCGCGCGCGAGCGCTCCAACTCGGCTTGGCAACGCTCGATCTGAGCTGCGGTCGCCTGCTGGTCGCGGCCGTCGGAAAGCAGAAGCAGTTCGCAGCTGGGTGCGAGTTCTTCGCGCGCGGATGCCCATTCCATGAGACACGCGACGATGTCCGTCGGGCCGCCCGGTGCGGCGAGCTGCAGCAAGGTCCGCGCAGTGGCGGCTCGGTCCAATCCCGAAAGCGTGTGCCTCGGGCCCAGTTTGCTCGTGAACAAGATCAGCTCGACCAGGTCCGTGGATGGAACGAACGCAGCCAAGTCCTGCGCCGCCAGCCGCAGGGCCTGGAACGCCGGCCCCGCCATGCTGCCCGAAGAGTCGGCCAGCAAGCACACCTGCCGCGGCTCGCGTTCGGGCAGCGCCGGCCACAGCGGCGCGAGCCGCGCGGCGGCCGCGGACTCCAGCGCCGCCGGCCCCAAACAAACCACCAAACCGGCGCCCGCTTCCACTGCGCCCTGCAGCCATTCCCGGTCCAGCGCGGACCTGGAAAGGTCGAACGCCACGTAGGCATCGGCAAGCGGCGGCTCGCTGCCGGCGGCGCCTTCGTCGACCCAAGTGGCAACGGGTTGTTGCAGGCAATCGCCCAGAGCCTGTGCGAACAGGCGCGCATCCGCTTGTGCGCTCGCTGTGCAAAGTACGGCCACCAGCGGCGCCTGGCCGCAAACACCCTGGGCGCGCGCTTGATCGTCCTCGGGCACGGGATCGGCTTCCAAGCGGACGCGCGCGCGCACTTCGAAGCGCCCCGCAGGAACGGGCGCAAGTTGCACTTGCACGCGCTCGACGCCGGACGAGGATTGCGCGGGCAAGGAGCGCACAGCCGCAGCGTGCACTGCGCCTGCGGCATCGAGCAGTTCGAAGGTCAGTTGCAAAGGAGCCGTTGGAAGCGGCGCGTCATCCAGCTCCACCGCCGCGCTGGCGAGCAAGCTTTGGCGAGGCTCGACCAAGCGCGGCACGTCCAAGCTGACCACACGCGCGTTGGCGTGGGCGCGCTGCGGCGCGAGCACCAGTTCCACTTCGCTGCTTGCATCCTGCCCCGGGGGCCCGTTCAGGAAGCGCCACTGTGCTGCCGCGTCAGCGTCGGTGATGGCTCCGTCCGAAATCACCGTCAGCCTGCCAAGGCGCGCCTGTTCTTCAGCCAGGGCCCCATGCACGAAGGCCAGCGCCGGCGACAGGTCGCTCTGCACCGCGCCGTCTGAACTTGGCCAGGCGCCAGCTAGCGCCTTTGCGGCAAGATCGGGATCGCCGGAGGGCCCGGCCAGGCGCTGGACGCCTAGGCCGAACGTAGCCACGAGCAATTGGGCTCCGCGCTCTTTTGCCAGCCCCGCGGCGCGCGCAACCGCTGCCCTAGCAAAGGCCGGGTAGGCCGGACGGTCGCGCAGCGCCGAGCTGGAAACGTCGATCAGACAGGCATCCAGCAAACCGCTGCGCGCGCCGCTTGCGCGCGGCCAGAACAACACCCCTGCCGCCCCCACCAGCGCGATACCCAGCCAGGCCGCCAGTGCGGCCAGGGCACTCGCGGGCCGGCCTCTCATCGCGGATGTTTGCGGCCAGTCTCGATCCAACCCCCGCCGAGGAGCTGTTCGCCTTGGAAGAAGGCCGCGCCTTGCCCCGGTGCGATCGACGATTGCGGCTCATCGAAGGCGACCTGAGCCAAGTTGCCTTCCAGCGTCACGCGCGCCGGCGCCGCCGTGTGGTGGTAGCGAATTTGCACGTCCGCGCGCCAACTGCGCCCGGGC
>JAKFYL010000232.1 GCA_021730845.1 Planctomycetota bacterium
GGTGTAGGCGATGCCCGGCCGACCTGTACTACGCCGAAAGCCCAACTACCGCCGTCCGGCCGGGCATCGCCTACACCAGCCAAGGCAAGGTCAGCATCGAATTGCCCGCTGGAGATTGGCACGTTTGGGCCTCGCGTGGCATGGAGTGGAGCGCCGATTCCCAAGCGGTTTCCGTGGTCTATGCCGGTCAAGCCCAAGTCGCGCTCGCGCTCACGCGCGAAGTTGACACGACCGGCTGGGTAGCGGCCGACACCCACATCCACACGCTCACCCACAGTGGCCATGGGGACGCGAGCGTCGAGGAACGCTTGGTGACGATCGCTGGAGAAGGCGTCGAGCTGGCCATCGCAACCGATCACAACCACCAGACCGACTACCGCCCGCTGCAGAAGCAACTCGAACTCTCCCGCCTTTTCACGCCAGTCGTGGGCAACGAAGTCACCAGCGACAACGGGCACATGAACGCGTTCCCGCTGGATCCGGCCAAGGCGATTCCGGCCTATGAAGAGCCCAATTGGAAGCAACTGGTGGCGGGAATTCGCACACGCGGCGCCAAGGTCGTAATCCTCAACCATCCACGGTGGCCGGAAGACGGCAAGGACCCGCTCACGAAGTTTGGTTTCGACGAAAGCACCGGCAAGAACGCGGCCGGCCAAGAATTCACCTTCGATTGCATCGAGCTGATCAACTCCGACTGCCCGACGGCTCCGACGGACATGGTGTTGCCCATGTGGTACGCCTTGCTCGAAAGCGGTCAGCGCTTCACTGCAGTGGGTGCCTCGGACTCGCACACCGTGGGAGTGGTCGTGGGCCAGGGCCGCACCTACGTGCCGAGCAAGACTGACGATCCGGCACGCATCGACGTGGATGCTGCCTGCAAGGCGTTCGTCGAAGGCCGCGTGAGTGTCAGCCTGGGAATGTTCGCCACCATCGACATCGACGGCCAGGGGATGGGGGATCGCCTGACCACGACATCGGACGAAGTCGAGGCTTTGGTGTCCATCCGTCACCCTACTTGGGTCACGCCGCGCAAACTCGAGATCGTGGTCAACGGCAGCGTAGCCATCGCCGTCGCGCTAGACGACCTCGGACCGGACGACGGCCCCAATCTACGATTGCGCAAGATTCGCGTTCCGCTTCCTAGCGCCGCGACGCGCAAGGACTCGTGGATCGTAGCAGTGGCCCGTGGAGACCGCGTCGAGGCCCCGTTCTGGCCGATGAACGTGCCGCAGTCCCTAGCCATTACCAATCCCGTTTATGTCCAGCGGTAGCAAGCACGCGAACAGTCGCTGAGCCATGCCATGAGTCCGCTGAAGCTGAAAACGACCCTGCAGCGCAAGCAAGCGATCTTGCCTGTATATCTGGTTGTTCCCGCCGCTTCCTTGAAACCATGGAAGCTCACGGCTACGACGATCGTGGACGCAAGAGTGGATGGTGTTTCCCTCGGTCGCCGTTCGCTCAAACCCTGGGATGACGAACGTTGGTTTCTGGAGTTGCGCCAAGACCATTTTCGGGAGCTGGACAAGTCGATCGGCGCTCCCGTGACGCTGGAAATCGAGCTCGCTTCCAAGGATCTGCCCAGCGAGTTGCAAGAGCTGCTGGATGGGGACACAAAGGCCCGTGCGCGTTGGCAGAAGTTGACTGCGGCGCAGCAGCGCATGCTGCGCGAAGAAATCGTGGCCGCCAAGACTGCCGCCACGCGCACTCGTCGCGCGCGCAAGCATTTGTTGCCGGTCGAATCTCCAGCGCCGAAACCGATCCGAGGCGTGTCCGGCGAATCCGTGCCAGTAACCGTGTACATCCATGGGCGGCGCCTGCCGGGTGCCAGCTGTGGACCCTACAGCGAAGTATGCGTCGGCTTGGTGCAAGTAGCCGGCCAGTGTCCCGCGGAGCACGTTGCGGCAAGCGCGCGCAAAGCCGACTTCACCTGCACGCTCGAACTGCGCTTCGTCCAAGGCGCGGCGACTTTTCGCGGACCTGCGGTTTGCGGCCGCGCGCCTGAGCGCTTCTTGTATTTGAATTGGCTTGGGCGCATGCATGGGGCGCCAGCGGCAATGTTTCGCCGCGCCAAGCTGCGTCTGGACTGCATTCCAAACGCCGTGCTCATCCAGGCCGTTCGCTCCAAGGTCTTGCGCGCCGAGCTAGATCTGACTGCCGGCGACGGTATGCCCGCGTGCGCGTCCATCAAGCCGCCCGGGATCGTCTGGACCGCTCGCTGACCCAGGTCGATCCTTGGCCCATTTCTTGCCCTGGGTGTAAGAGCCTGGCGCTCTCTCGGGCCGCGGCCTTGCGCTTTCTTGGGCAGTGCATTTTCATGGTCTCGTGTGGTGCGTAAGGCTCCGGCTGCAACATCGTCGAATGGGCGACTGAGATTCAGTCGCGCACCGATCCAGGTCCGTACGAACCAGGTCCGATTGAACCGCGAGGATAGGAGAACCCATGATCATCATTTCCAACCTACTCAGTCTGGGGCTCAGCGTGGTGGCGCTGACGGCTGCGCAGCAGACCCAATCGACAGCCACCCGGCCGGCTTGGACGCCGCCCACCTTGCCTGGCGAATGCAAGCTCATCGGCGCGAGCCACGCCATGACGTTTGCGCCCGGGGCCCCCAAGCACAACACCTTGGTGACCACCGGCGATCCAGAAACCCGCCGCTTCATCGTCTACGTGCCTAGCACCTATTCGCCCCTGACGGAGAAGTATCCGGTCGTGTACATGCTGCATGGCACGAGCCAGACCGCGCAGATCAGTATGAACAAGACGACCTGGAATCAGGCCGCGGAGACGCTCGGTTTCATTGCCGTGTATCCCGAAGCGCTGCCCTATCTGCTAGTCGACGGCACGGTGACAACGAAGTGGCACACGGACGAGGTCGAAGAACACGTGGTCGATCCCTCCGAGCTCCCCATGGCCGACGACGCGCTTTTCATTCGTGAGCTGCACAATACGATTGCCACGCACTTGAGCGTCGACTGCGATCGCATCTATGCCAGCGGCTTTTCCAACGGCGGCGGGTTCGTGAAGACCAAGATGCACGTCGAATTGGCGGACATTTTTGCGGCCACGACCGGCGCGGGCGGCATCGGTCTCGCGGGTCTTCCGTCCGACATCTACCCGGCCAACATGCAAGATTTCAGGCCGCACTTCGGAGTCGTAGGAACGATCGACGACAAGGTGCAGGCCAAGTGCGTTGCCGCCGGCGACTTGCTACCAGGAGAATTGCTCCCGCGCACGATCGTCGACGTCATTGCAACTCCGTGCATGTGGGATCCGCTGAACGCGTACGCGAGCGGGATTGGACTGGACGCCAGCATGTACACCGCGAGCGAGCACCCGACGTACACTCAATTCATCTGGAACACCGTGGTCTTGGCCCAGCCCGGACCGCGGGAGTATCGCTTCCGTATCCTGCCCAACATGGTGCACGAGTACCCCAGCGGTACGAACTACCCGACCGACTACGTGCCGATCTTTTATATGTGGATGAGCCAGTTCACGCGCTAACGGCGAGGCTGCATCCCAACCACAGCCCCTTGCGTAAGTCCGCCCAGGACCGCGCGGATCACCAAGTCCCGACGGGTTCGGCTGTGGTCAGTGAGCCGGCGCGCCTGAGCAGTTGCCGCTTCATGTCCGCCAACGCACGGCGGCGGGCTTTCTCACGCAACGAAGGCTCGTCGGCGTCGGCTAGGGCGCGTCGGCTCCGGGCCGAACCCTCGGCCTGGCCTGTGCCGAACAGATACCCCGTACGCGTGTCGACTAGCGCCCCTTCGAGCATCGACACGACTTCGAACTCGTGACCGCGGACAAACCAAGCTCCGATGACCGTTAGGTCAAGAATCGAACGCAGATTGAGCCATGTGCTCGTGCGTTCGGACTCGGAAACCACCAAGATCGCATCGGCGTGATGGCGCGCTCCGGCTACTCGCAGCCCCGCGAGTGCGGACTGGGCACCATCGAGTTCCGTCGAGAGGATCGGCATGATTACCAGATCCCGCACGAGACCAAGGCGTCTGAGCTCCTCCGTCCAGGACTCGATCTCCCGTTGCTCCGCTCTGGTCCATGGCCTGTAGCTTGCCTCGCCTACCACCACTTCCTTCCTGCCGATCGAAGGCAATTCTTCGGTGTACTGCGAGAACGGAGGAGCGACGGCCAGGATGAAAGGCGGGTTGGAGGCCGGCTTCAGAGCCAACACTTCACCCAAACTTAGCTCCTCGCCTGATTGCTTTGGTTCGATCACCGGCACTCGCGCGAGCTCTGCCCTCATGCTCGCTCGATCGATGGATGACTGGCAACTTGCCTGCAAAAGGAGCATGGCCAAGCAAGACGTACCCAAGACCCCAGTTTGCATAGTGTAGTTCTCCCGATGGGCGACTCACCCAAGACTAGGTCCAGGCGGCGAACCGTCCCAGTCAATGGTTTTGATCGCGGCGATCAACGGCACGAATCGGAAAATGCGCTGCGTCAGGAACACCAATGTCCAAACAATGCGACCCGCGCCACTCCTGCGAGTGCGCGGGCCGCGCGATAGTCGCCGTCAGGAGTTGCCTAGCCCGTGCGGGCACTCCTGCGGTTTCAACTCAGGGCGCGCACTACTTGCGCTGGGGCGCCACCTCGGTCGCCGGCGCTTTCGGAGCGCGCTGAAAGTCCGAGTTGGCCCCCGACTCGGCGGGGATGAACGGGTCCAGGCGCGCGTTCTCCAGTCCCTTTCGCTTGGCGACCATGCGCCAATCGAAGCTGACGTTGCCTGAACCGCCGCCGCGCTCGATCACCACGAAGTGATCGTTGCTCTTCTCGACATACACACCATCGGATTCACCGTTGAGCGTGACGAACACCTTCATGGGATGTTGCTCGTCGATCGTCACGGTTTGCAGAAGTACGGGGTCCAAATCGATCCGCGCGCGTCCGTTCACCAGTTGCGCCGAACCGAAATCCTCGAACCAGATTTCCGGCGACTCGACACAGTACATCAGGCGCTGGCCGTAGTCCGTGGTCGATAGCACGCCGCTCTTGCTACCTGTAACGCGGTTGTAGTTTTGCGTGGCCACACCTGCGGCGTTGTACATGGTGAACGAGTTGCCAAGAAACTGCCAAGCCATGGACCCGTCGTCCTCACTAAGCACGATTTGGCCCGCGAAGCTGTCCTCGCCGTCGATCTGCACCGTTTCGCCGCCATTATCGGCCGTCATCAAGATTCGCGAACCGGTGTTCGCTACGCCATCGAGGGCCTCGACTACCACAGTGCTGACGTTGATCATCCGGTTCCACCACAGCGCGCGGCTAGAGTCCGATCCATCATCACCAGTCACCACAAACGTGTCGGACCCGTTGGAGTCGCGAATCGACAAGAGGCCGCCGTTCGAAGTCGAGTTACCGTCGATAAGGATGGATTTCGAGCCGTCGGCGGCACGCAGCTCGATCACGCCACCGTCGTTCCCAGTCCCGTCGCCGTCGATGTGGATCGTTGCGGTGGTGCTGGATGTGCCATTGAACAACTGGAGTTGTCCCGCATTGTTGGTGTCGCTGTCCAGGTACAGCGTGCGAAAACCTTCATCGTTGAAGAGGTTCAGCTCCGCGCCGAAGTTGCCGGGATTGGCGTCGAGCTCGATGAGCGTGCTACCGGCGCCGTTTTGGAGATCGATCGAAGATCCGCCGGCGCTCGTTCCGCCGTTCATACGCAAGCGCGCCGCTCCATCGTTGTTACCGAGCGTGATTCGTCCGCCCGTTCCGCCGGTGCCCGAGCTGCGCAGGTCGAGCAAGCCCACTTGCACGCCATTGACCAGCTCGTCTTGGTCCGCGTCGAGGCGCACCGTGGTCACGCCCGCTGCACCTTCGCGCAGGAGCAGCATGCCGCTGGCGTCTTGCTGCGAAGTGCCGCCGGAATAGGCCACGATTCCGTTGACGGTGTTGAAGAAGCGCTGCAAGTAGCCGTTGGGGCCAGTCAAATGATCGATCGCAAGCGCGCCGTCGCGGTACACCTCGATCGAGTTCGATGTCCCGTTGGCACTGGCATCGAGCCGGATGGCATTGGCGCCATCGCCGTCGAGCAAGAGCATCTCGCGTCCAGCAGTGCCCGAGACACGCATGTCTCCGTCCTGCACGTGCAATCGATCCTGCGCATTGGTGGTACCCATGCCTACGTTGCCGTTGGGTAGCAAGTTGAAGTCGGTGCTCAGGGGAAGCAGCTTGCCGAGGGTAGGCGTAGAGTCGGCCTCGACGCACAGGGTCGTGGTTTGGTCTTGGACGGAGGACGCACACACGACCAGCGGCTGCGTTAGATCGCGCAATCCGCCCGGGCCGCTGCCCGCGTGAGTGAGTTCCGCTACCGCACGTCGCCCTTCGGTGAATGGCCCGCTGGCCTGATCGGTCGCGCCGGGCGGCGCAGTTTCGCTCGCTGGCGTCGTTCGATTGGCGTCTGCGGGCGTGGGCAGCGCATTGCCGCCGGAAGCGGGCAACCCGACGGCGGAGTAGTTGGCCAAGGCAACGGCTTCGAAAACGCCTGCAGCCGTGTTGCGATACAGATGCTCGCCCGACTGGGTGCGCACGTGCAAGTCGACGCGCCCATCGGCATCGACATCGAGCCAGCGCGCTGCAACGTGGCTGCCGGAGTGTTTCATGCCCGACTGTGCGGTCACATCCACAAAAGTGCCGCCAACTTGTCCATGTAGCAGCACCGCAGATCCGTGGATCGTTCCCACGAACAAGTCCTGTCGACTATCGCCGTCGTAGTCTTGGAACAGCGCGAAACGGGCGCCCGCGATCTGCTCCAAGCCTGCCAACTGGGTGGCATCGAAGAAGGACCCATCGGGACGCGCGGTCAGCAAGCGCAACTTGCCTTCGGGAGTTACGACCAACGTGTCTTGGAGTTTGTCTCCATCCAAGTCGAGCCATGTCGATGTCGGCATGCTCGAATTTTCAGCGGTGGCGGCCGGCGCCGGGGCCGTCGACACACGCGTGGAGGGGGAGAATTGGACTGCCGCGGCCGCTACCAAACCAGTCGCTGCGGAGATCCTGAAAAATGCCAGAGGTTGCAACATGACGATTGCTCCCGGATGGGAGTCCTTGGGTTCGTGTTCGATCGCGCTGCAATCGACGGCGGTTCACGGTGGAACGAATAGCCGGCAATGTCTGCGCTACAACCCAAGACGCAATTTCTGGAACCCCGGACAAAAAACTTTTCTGCTGCTCTCGAAGCTGGGACGAGCGAGGCGTTGCGTCGCGTCTTCACGGCGCTGCATTACTCCTCGATGCGCGCCAGGCGCGCGGGTCGCACGCCGGTGAGAATGCTGCGCACATCCGCGGAGCACTCGGATCGCCTCGAAGCGCGCGCATAGAATGGAACCGTTGCGTAGTGGCCACCGCGGCGCACGCGCAGTGTGGCCAAGACGTTGCGCTCGCCGTCGCGAGCGGCGACAGGTTGGTCGTATGCGCCGTACGAGTCGCGACACCACTCCAAGACATTGCCGAGCATCTGCACCATGCCAAAGGGATTCTCCAGCCCTTCGTCGACCGGCACAGGTGCGCTTTCGAGGTCCGGTACCGGACCTCGAAAGCGCACCTGTGC
>JAKFYL010000368.1 GCA_021730845.1 Planctomycetota bacterium
ATGCCGATCAGGAACACATCCTTGGCGTCGGGTCGCAGCACGCGCGGCAAGTAGCTGACCGCCAGTTGCGTGGCCATGTCGATCGAGTTGCTGGCATCGATCTTGCCGTTGGCGCGCAGCGAGAGGCGGCGCGAGGGGATCCAACCAGCATTCGGTGGGCGCGGTCCATCGTCGTGCTCGAGCACGAGGATGTTGGCACTGGCGCCTTCCTTGAAGAAAAGCTGTTTGAACGGTCGCTGCGTGGTGAGGACGTCCGCTGCTCCGTACCAATACAGCCCCAAGTTTGTCGCCAGGGAGTCTTTGGGGCGCCACACCAAAGCCAAGGCCGACAAGCCGACCAAACTTGCGACGACGCGCATGTTTGCGCCTGGCGCTCGCGCCATGTCCGGCCTTGCGCCGGCTCCCTGATCGCGGTTCGCTCGAGGTCTAGGCAGGATCCAAGGCGCGACCAAGTACACGAGCATGGCCGCACGCACCGCGGTGTGCACGCCCAGGCGCGGAAAAACGAACAGGCCGGTCACGGCTGCGCCGAGCAGCGAGCCAAGCGTGTTCCAGGCCACCAATCGGCCGACGTTGTGAGCGCCTCCGGCGCGTTCTGCGATCAACGCCGGAAAGAACAGCCCCATGCCGAAAGCCGCGAAGAACTCCAGGCCGGCGCACGCCAGACCCGAGATCGCCGCGTTGGAAAAAGCACTGGCGCGCATGGCGCGTACCTCGCCCGCAGCGCGGGCCAAGGCCGACAATTGCGACTGTCCCACTGCCGTCGCAACCACGACCAGGGCGGCGCCCAGGACCAGCACGCGGGCGGTAGGCATCCCTAGGGCCAACAATCCGCGCGCCGCCAAACTGCCACAGGCAATGCCCGCCAGAAAAACCGCCACCACCATCGAGTAGGTGTACGTCGAACCGCCCAGGAGCAGCGCAGCTTGCCGCGACCAAACGATTTGCAGGCACAGCGAAGCCGCGCCCGTGAAACATGCTGCCACTAGAAAAGGCGCAGCGCCGCGGGTCGGAGCGGTTTCTGGCGTTGCCACTGGCGCTTTGGCTGCATCGCGCGCAGCCGGCCCGGCGGGCTGCTTGCGCGAGCAAATCACCGCCAAGCCGAAAACCGCCACGTTGATCACCGCCGCCAATCGATTGGTGGCGCTCAGGCCGAGCGTGGGCAGCAACATGAACCCGGCACTTGCAGCGCCCAGTGCAGCGCCGAGCGTATTGGCTGCATACACCCAAGCGATGGAGACCCCCAGGGAGCGCTGGGCGCGGCCGAAGTACTCGACCAACAGGGGCAGGGTCGCGCCCATGAGAATGCAGGGCGGGGCTAGAAGCACGAAATTCAACGCCAGCCGCGCTGCGTACAAGAGCGCCGGCTGCTCGGACAGAGAACTTGTGAAAGGCGCGCTGGCCCTGGAGAGCAGGCGCATTTCGGCCGGCAACAGCACGGCCAGGAGCGCTATGGCCAGTTCGCACAAGGCATACGCCATCAGGGGGGACTTGGCCCGGGCAGCCCAATTGCCCCCCAACCACGAACCCAGTCCAAGTCCACCCAAGAAGCAAGCCACGACGCTGGCCATGGCCAGGGCGGAACTGCCCCACATCTGCGAGAACAGCTTGAACCACACCACTTCGTAGACCAGCGCGCAAGCGCCGGAGAGCACGAACAGCGTCAGTGCCCAAGGCAGGGCGGCCCTTGTCGTGCGTTGCAAGCCAGCCGTAGTGACCGGCTGCGGATTAGTTTCCATCGGCATACATTTGGTCGGCAGCCAGGACTCCGTCGGCGCGCGGTTTGCGCTCCTCCAGGTGCAAAGCCACGCGCAGTGCCGCCAGAGCCAAGCAAACGTTGCGTCGATGCGCGCCTTGTCCCATCAGTCCGATGCGCCAGATACGCCCCTTGAGCGGCCCGAGTCCGCCTCCGATTTCGATGCCGAAATTACGCAGCAACCTTCCGCGTACGCGCGCATCGTCGACGCCATCGGGGATGCGCACGGCTAGGAGCTGCGGCAGACGAATGTCCGGCCGCGCCAGGAGTTCCAAGCCCATGGCCGCGAGACCGGCTTGCAAAGCTTTGGAATGTAGGCGATGCCGCTCGATGCGTGCTGACAGACCTTCTTCGGTGACCAAGCGCAGGGCTTCGCCCAATGCGGCGTACATGTTGCTCGAAGCCGTGTGGTGGTAGGCGTGTGCGCCGCCCCAGTACTCGCTCAAGAGATTCAGGTCCAAGTAGAAGCTGGGAACGCTCGCGCGCCTTTGGCGCACACTTTCCCGCGCCCGCTCCGAGAAAGTGATCGGCGACAAGCCGCTGATGCAGGAAAGGCCTTTTTGGCTGCAGGAATACACGGCATCCAGTTTCCAGCCGTCCACATCCAAGGGAATGCAGCCCAGGGAAGTCACGGCATCGACCACGAGCAATGCTCCGAGCTCGTCTGCCAGCGCGCGCATGGGCACCAGGTCCATGAGCACGCCTGTCGAAGTCTCGGCGTGCACGCAGCACACGAGTTTGAACCGCCGGCCGGCCGCCGCGTGGCGCAGCGCGGCCACGTCGCTCGCTTGGCCCCATTCGCTTTCCACGATTTCCACCTGGGCGCCCAAACGCCGGCAGATTTCGGCCATGCGTGCGCCAAAATAGCCGTGCACCGCGACCAGGGCGCGGTCGCCGGGTTCGAGCAGGTTGCACAGACTGGCTTCCATTCCGGCCGTGCCGGTGCCCGAAAGCGCGAACGTCCAAGGATTGCGCGACTGGAATACATGTCCAAGGCGCTCGCGGATCGTGTCCAGGAGCTGCAGCATGGCAGGATCTAGGTGGCCTACGCTCGGGCGTGACAGGGCTTCGAGCACTTGCGGAGCCGGGTCGGACGGACCGGGGCCTAGCAAGACACGCGAGGGGGGCGAGGCGGGAAAGGCGCCTGGAGCAGCGGACGGACGTGCGCTCGAACTCATGCTGGCTGTGGAATGACTTGGGAGAGCAGGGAGCGGAAAGTGACCGGGGAAAGTGCACCCGACCAGCCTCCCAGGTACTTGCCCTGCCCGTCGCAGAACAGGACGAATGGCAACATCATCGCGTCCTCCAACCGTTCCGCGAGTTCGATGACTTCGGGCTCGGGATCGTCGCAGTCACTAGCCAAGGCCACGCAGTGCTGCTGCAAGATGGGTGCGAACTCCGGATGGGGAACAAGACCCTGCACGAGGGTCCGGCATTGGCCTCAGGCCTCGCGACCCATTTCGATGAACACGATCTTGCCCGTTCTCCGCGCGGCGGCCAAGGCGTCGTCGTACCTCGTGTTCCAATCGAGGGTCCCGCGGTCCTGGAAATGGGGATGGGGACGGGGCTTGGCGGGAGTGGAATCGGCGCTCATGGATGCAATCTTCTTTACGGCGTGGGTTCGTTGGTGACTATGGCTTCACGTGGCCAATCGGCGGCCATCAGCCTGGACAGCCTAGGTTCCCTAGGTGCCCCAAGCCACCCACCCTGGAAAGGGCTTCCCAAACGCCGTTTCCAATCCCAACTTTCGCCCCACAATCGCCGCAGCGGTCAAGGCGTTCTTGGCCGCTGGTCGACAGGCAAGCGAACGCCGCTCGCACCTTCCAAATACCATGCACAAGCCCCGCCCTGTCCGCGCCGAAGTGGATGACCGACGCACGGATTCCCGTCGCAACAGTCAAGCCCAGCTCACCATCACCATGGAGAGCCCTAGCTTCGGAGGCCAGGCGGAAAACCTTTCCCAGGCCGGCGTGTTCTTCTTCAGCCCGGACCGCTTGCGCGTGCGCGTCGAAATCCAAGATGGGCAGACCCGCTCCACGCGCGATGGATACTTGGTGCGGGTCGAGCGCATGAGCACCGACCTGACCGGCTACGCCATCGAATTCGAGCGTCCCTAGCGTCCCAAGCTGCCTGCAGGCGCGCTGCCTAGCGCTCGGATAGCTGGCTGTAGTACTTGGCCAGGTCCTGATGCCCCATGGCTCGCAGCACATCCGCGAGCGGACCGAAGGAGCGTGATCGGGGAAGTAGCCACCGCCCTTGCGCCAGTTTGGCGGGGGAGCGAGCTTCCGCGCGCATTTCCTTCACGAGCTCCAAATCGCGCTCGAGCGCATCCACGTCGCAGGCATCGAAGTACCAGGCCACGGCCTGAGATCGATCATCCACAAGGATCGTGGTGGGCAACGGGCAGGGTTCGTTGGATCCAAGCAGATCGACCCACAAGAGCTCGAGCACGTCCAGACTGGCGCGATCAAAGAACCCCGAGTCCGGCGGTTCTCCCGTTTGTTTCAGCAATTTTCTGGCGCGCGCCAGCGTCAGGCCCTCGTCGACGCACATGGGCACGAAGCGCGCCGGCCAAGCCGGTGCGCGCGCGGCGAAGCGTTGGACTTCGGCGACGCTAGCGGGACTATCCGCCGACCAGAGCGTGATCACCAAGGGCTTGCCGGCCAAGTCGTTCACACGCCGCGAAGGAGCTTCGAACGCCGGCAGTGCCAGCGGTGCCATGGGCAGCTTGACCACCAGCACAGCGCGAGGCGCCTTGTTTGCCAGGGGCACTTCTCGCACAGGCGCGATTTTCTCCAGGTTCGTCGTTCGCGGCTCGATGCGCTCCGTGCGGCTTTCCAGGTAGCGCACCACGTAGGTTGCCCCGGGTTGGACGTTTTCCAGGGTTTGGCTGCTCTTGTCGGGCCAGGTTACCTCTACGGACTCGATGTCTTGGCTCGCTCCCAGTCCGAAGTGCAAAGTCTTGGAAGACTGGGATAGGTAACCATCGCCTGCGTACAGGCGCCTCGAGTACTCGATGCCGCCGGAACGCACGCGAATTCGAGCCCCGATGGCGTCAGGGTTGGGCGCCTTTCCCCGCAAGCGAAACGCGACCCACGAACGCGCAGGCGTGCGGTTGTGCAGGAAGCGCACGCGCGGCGCAGCTCTGTTCTTCAGGAAGAAATCCAGCTTGCCGTCGCCGTCCCAGTCCGTCGTGGCGATCGCGCGCGAATCGTCTTGGTAGTCGATGCCGGCAACGAAGCCGACGTCGGCAAAGCTGCGGCCTCCCAAGTTGAGGTACGCGGCATTGCGCTCGTAGCCGTTCCACGATCGGCCCTCGTTCATGACGAAGTGCTGGATCGCGGCCCAGGCTTGGCGATAGCTCGGTCGTGCTTCTTGGCCTGCAGGCGAGTCGCCGACGACATGGCGCCAGAAAAAACTCTCGACGTCCTGTCGATCCTCGTTGCTGATGAATCCGCAGGGAGAGTACAGGTCCTCCAAGCCATCCCCGTCGAAGTCGAAAAACCGCGCGCCCCAGGCCCAGCCGGCGGACGCCACGTGCGCCGATTCGCTGGCGTCCAAAAACTGGCCGCTCGCCTGGCCGAGCAAGAGCGTGTTTCCCCGCGCGTGGCGCCGGAAAGCGTCGTTGAGTTCCGGCGCACGGCCACCCAGGAAGGCGCCTTGGTGGGCCGTGGTGCGCAGACCCGCGGCCGAGAACATGTTGCTGACGTAGATATCCAGGTGGCCATCCAGATCGACGTCCGAGACCGACAATCCCATGCCGGCCGCGCGGTCGTCCAGCCCAACGGTCCCGGCAACGTCTTGGAAGCGGCCGTTGTCGTTGCGGTACAGGTTGTTGCGTCCAAAATCGTTGCTGACGTACAGATCCAGATCTCCGTCGGCGTCCAGGTCCTCCCAGATGGAAGCCAGACTGAAGCGGTTGTTCTCGTGGTCGAAACCGACTTCGGCGGTTGCGTCGACGAACTTGCGCCCGCCCTCGTTTCGGAAGTAGACGTTTGGCGCGCCATTGGTGGCATCGAAATAGGGGATGGGCACCCCGGCAATCATCCCGCTCTGCACGTAGCGGCAGGCGTACAAGTCCAAGTCGCCGTCGCCGTCGGCGTCGGCGCAAGACAGCGAAAAGACCTCTTCCTTCCCAGGGCACACCAACGTGGGGCTGCGATCGAAGCCTGCGAGTGCATCCTCACCGGCGCCTGCTTTGGCGGCGCTGCCGTACAGCACTTGGACCGTGGATCCCACTCCCAAAGCCATGTCTTGGCGCTGGTCTCCGTCGAGGTCGACGATCAGCACTCCGCGTGAATTGTCGAGCCAGGAAGCGCGCATGGAACCGGCCATGTCTTTGGCGTCGCCCGCGGGGCGTTGCATGTATAAGCGGTTGGCGATCCCGCCGTGCATGGCCACGTACAGGTCGTCGAGCCCGTCGGAATCCGCATCGCCCACCGCCAGGCCCTGCCCGCCGATGAACGCGTTGCCAGTCAGGCGATCGGAGCGATTGAAGAACGCCGGGACGCCCAAGAGGCGTTCGTCGATGCCCGCGGCTTTGCCAAACACATGCTGCCCTAGCTCGGCGAACATTTCCCCGGGTGCGTCGACCTCTTCATAGGCCAGTGGTCGAATCGAGCGCAATTTGGGTGTGCGATCTCGTTCCAGCCATACGATTCGCCAGCGCACGTTGCGCTGCACACGCTCCGCCTTCGTTGCCGCACCCAAGATGATCCAGGCTTCGGTTTCCCAGAGCTTCCCATCCGTCGACGGCAGAGCGCGAGCCGAGACCAGGCGCACGCTGGTGCGCATGGGGTCCACCGCGATTTGCGGAGTGCGGCGAGCGATTTCAGCGAATTCCAGCAGCGCTGCCTGGAGCTCCACGGCCGGTCCAGGTGGGATCTCGCCGACCAAACGCCGAACTCGCGGCCACGCCTCGCGCAGCGTCGTGAGATTCTTGGGCACGAGCGCAGGACATGTTTCGTGACCTGGAGTCAAGACAGCTTCGATGCGCGACGCGTCACCGGCGCAGGCTCCAGCCAGCAATGCGCCTAGGACCAACTGGGCACGTTCGGCAAAGCCCTCGCTCGCCCACGGGCCATCCTCCGGCTCCTGCTGGGGATCCAGGTGCGCGCGATGGGCGCTGACGCCTTCGGGCTCGGGCCGCGGACGCGCGGCAAAGATGCGCGTTCTCCCCGCCGCCGAGCCAGCCGGGTCCGCGGTCGGCTTGGGAGACGACTTCGCGGGCGATTCGGTGTGCCCTTGCGCCTGTGCAGCCTGCATTGCGGCGGGGCTGGATTGCCCGTCGGTCTTCGCGCTGGGCTGCGCTGCTTCCTGGGTGCAGGCGCAACACGCCCACCAGACCCACAAGACTGCCCCCGCGCGCATGAAAGCCCTACGGCAGGACGCGCAGCAACCAGCCCGGAAGCGTGCCGGTGAGCAAGACCATGGCCGCGCACAGGCAGGCGGCGATGGAGGAGGGCAGCATCCCGCTGCGGCCTGCGATTTCATCGCGCGGCAAGTCCTCGATCTCGGGGCGCATGTACATGGCCACGATCACCTTCAAGTAGTAGCCCAAGGCGATCACGCTCATGAGCACGGCAGCGACCGTGAGTCCCCACATGTGGGCCTGCACGGTCATGCTGAATACCAGCCACTTGCCCATGAAGCCACCGGTCAGCGGAATGCCGCCCAAGGACAAGAGGAACAAGGTCAACGCCGCGGCCACGACCGGGCGTCGCGTGGCAAGTCCGCGCAGGGACTCCAGGCGCGTGAAATGCTCCCCTTGGCGCTCGAGCAC
>JAKFYL010000145.1 GCA_021730845.1 Planctomycetota bacterium
TGCCGGAACCACGCCCGTGGGCCTGCTGGAAGTCGCGGTCGAAGACACCGGCATCGGCATCGCCCCCGACAAGCTCGAAGCGATTTTCCAGAAGTTCACGCAGGCCGACAGCTCCACCACGCGCGTTCACGGCGGCAGCGGTTTGGGATTGACCATCGCGCGCCAGCTCGCGCAGCTCATGCAGGGCACGATCGATGTCACCAGCCAGCCGGGAGTGGGCAGCCGATTCTGCCTGCGGTTGCCGCTCGTCCCAGACGAATCACAGGTTCCTTCTCCGATCGGACCCGACCAGATGGCGCTCCAACCCAAGCCGCTGACGCGCGTGCTGCTGGTGGAGGACAACCGAGTCAATCGCACGGTGCTAGGTGCCATGCTGCAACGCTTGGGCGGCGTGGTCACACATGCCGAAAACGGAGCCGTGGCCGTGGAGCTCGCCAAGGGCGAAGGCTTCGATCTCATCTTGATGGACTGCCAGATGCCAGTCATGGACGGCTACGAAGCCACGGCACAAATTCGGCAGTTGCCCGGGTCCGCAGGCCGAACTCGCATCGTTGCCATCACGGCCAGCGCCTTGGCGGGTGATCGCGAGCGCTGCCTGAACGCGGGCATGAACGACTACCTGACCAAGCCGGTGGTGCGCGAGGATCTGGTGCGCATGTTGCGTGTGGGTGAACTAGAGCCGCAGCTCACGAGCGCAGCAGGGCCGCGGCCTTGAAAGCTAGCTGCGCTTGACGCGCACGCGTGCACCGGACTTGAGGCTCGCGGGTGCGCTCAGGATCAGAGTTTCGCCGCCTTCCAGGCCGCTTTCCACGAGCACTTTCCCCGCGCGCTCTTCGCCGACGTCTACGGGACGGAAGCTGGCGGTCTCACGTTCCAGTTCGAACACGCCGACTTGGCCCTCGAGCTTCACCACGCACTCGCGCGGAATCAAGATCAGCTCCGGTGCGGGCTGGCCGGGCGGCGATTGGGCCTCGGCCGACTCTCCGCCGAACACCACCCGCGCGCCCATTTCGGGCCGCAGCATTTCGTCCGGCCTGACGAACGATACGCGCACTTCCACCGTGGCCTTCTGGCGATTGGCAGTGGGCCAGATGCGTTGCACGCGGCCCTCGTAGAGCTTTTGGGGATAGGCGTCCAGAAAGATCTTGGCCGTCCCGCCCACGCGCGCCGCTTCCAAACTCGTCTCCGACAGTTCGACTTGCACCTCCAGGGAATCGAAGTCGACCATCGTGGCCACGGAGCCGCGGGAATTTCCGCCCAGGGAATTGGGCGATACGACTTCGCCTACTTCGGCGTCCTTGAGCACCACCACGCCGTCGAAGGGCGCGCGCACGGTGGTCTTGTCCAGCGTGGCCAAGGCAGTGTCGCGCGCGGCTTCGAGCACCGGCAGGCGCGCCTGGCTCTCGGCGATGGCCGCCTGGGCAGCTTGCGCGCTGGCCTGTGACGCATCGATATCGCGGCGGGCGCGCTCCACCCCTGCCTGGGCCGAGTGCAACGCCGCGCTCGCACGCACGCTCTCGGCCTGTGCCAAGTCCAACTCGCGCTGGCTCATGACTGTTTGGTCGAACAGGGATTGGGCGCGTTGCAGCTCGAGCTGCGAAAGTTTGTCGCCCGCCAGTGCCTGGTCCAGGGCTGCCTGGCTCGATGCCAAGGCTGCGCGCGATACCTCGACGCTGCGCTGGGCGGCGTGGGCCTGGGCCTGGACGCGTTCGACGCTGCGCTGCGCGGCCAGCAGTTCCGCCTCGGTCTGGCGCAATTGCGCGGCGTATTCGTCCGAGTACAGCCGCGCGACCACATCGCCCTTCTTGACCACCGAGCCCTCGGTGACGTTCAGCTCCACGATGCGACCGGGAGTGTCGGCCGAAAGCGCGGCGCGCTTGCTGGCCACGATGTAACCGTTCGCGGCCGTTCCCGACACCGATGCCTGGGCGAGCGGGGAAGTCTTGCTCACTCGGAACGTCTGGACCTCGGGCAGCGTCCATTGGTCGATGTGGGCTAGCAGACGGCCGCGGAACAGCCACACGGCAAGTGCGACCAGGAGCAGGAAGATCCAGCTCCAGGGCACACTGGGTGCACGCCGACGCGCGGGTAGCCCGGCAGGGGATTGGCCGCGGTCGATCGAAAGCGCTTTGAGATCGGCGGGAGGATGCATGCTAGCGGGTCGTCAGGGGGCGCCGACCGAACGTACCCGCCCCAGGGTCCATGAGTGTAGCGCCGCGGCTCCTAGGGCTGGCGTACACTGGCCCCCACTTATGGAACGCAAGAATTTCGCTACGGGTACGCCTTGGGAACCGATCGTAGGGTACAGCCGTGCCGTGCGCGTCGGCCAGCATGTGTGGGTCTCCGGAACAACGGCCACGGGCAGCGATGGACGCATCGTCGGCAAAGGCGACGTGCAGGCGCAAACGCGGCAGACGCTGCGCAACATCCAGACGGCGCTGGAGCGCGCCGGTGCGCGCCTAGAGGACGTGGTGCGCACGCGCATCTACGTACTGGACGTGCGCCACTGGGAGCTGGTGGGGCGCGTCCACGGCGAGTTTTTCGGCCGGATTTTGCCGGCAACGGCGATGCTGGGCGTGGCCGCTCTGGTCGATCCCGACATGTTGGTCGAGATCGAAGCCGATGCCATCATTGGCGCGGGGCAGTAGAAGGAAGGCGCTTTTTGGGGGCCGCGCGGGCAGTTCGGCTGACGGGTCCGTCACAAAAACCAGTCCCACCCCAACCCAAGGCAGTCGGAATATTGGCTCTTCAATCCGGGGCTAGGAAGCTTCACAATGCACTGGCCTTTGGTCTTTGCTTTGGTACCCCATTGGGTGCCAGACCACGGCGAAACCCCCTCGTGGAGAAATTTCTTTGATGCATCGCAAGATGATGAGCTTGTCCCTGGCCTGCGCGTTCGCGGCCGTACCTCTAGCTTGGCCCACTCTCGCCAGCGCCCAAGATCGCGTTCGCGAACAACAACAAGAGCGCCCCGCGCCTGCGCCCGCGCCTGCGCCCGCGCCTGCGCCCGAAGCTCAAGAAGCCCAGCGCCAGGCCCAGCAACGCGCCGAAGCCGCGCGTGCCCAAGCACAACAGCAAGCCGAAGCTCAGCGCAAAGCCCAAGAAGCCTCCGCGCAGCAACGCCAAGGCGAGCAACGACCTGCCGAATCCCGCCCCGCAGCGGGCGGCGCCGAGCCGCAGCGCCAAGGCGAACAGCGCTCGGGCGAAGTTCGCGCTGGTCAACAAGGTGAAGCCCAGCGCGCCGAAGCTGCCCGCGCCCAGCAACAAGCCGAGGCCGAAGCTGCGCGCATCAAGGCCGCGCGCGCCGGTCAACAAGGCGCGGACCCGGCAGCCGAAGCGGCGCGCGTCCAAGCCGAGCGCGCAAAACTGGCCGAAGCTCAAGCAGCCGAAGCCAAGCGCATCGAGGCCGCCCGTGCTCAAGCCGCCGAGGCCGCCCGTGCTCAAGCCGCCGAGGCCGAAGCGGCGCGCGTCCAAGCCGAGCGCGCAAAACAAGCCGAAGCTCAAGCAGCCGAAGCCAAGCGCATCGAGGCCGCTCGTGCTCAAGCCGCCGAGGCCGAGGCCGCGCGCATCCAAGCTGCTCGTGCCCAGCAACAAGCAGAAGCCGAAGCGCAACGCCAAGCAGATCTGCGCTCGCAAGAGGCTCGCGCCCAAGAAGCGCGCGCGCAGGCCAATGCGGCTGAGCTCGAAGCCCAGCGCGCCCAAGCTACTCGCGCTGCAGGTGGAACCGCGCCGGCCAACGCAAGCGAAACTCGCGCCCTGGCCCAAGAGATGTGGCGCTCCAAATTGGCCTATCGCGAGCGCGCCGCGCGCATCGATCGCCTGATCGAGTTGTACCGGGCCCAAGGCAACGGCGACCGCGTGGCCGCGTTGATCGGAATGAAGAATGCCAACGAAGCGCGCTATCAAGAGTCGATGGCAAGCTTCAAGCAGAAGCTGAGCGACGAAGACTTCCGTCGCGTCGTGAAGACGCTCGACGCTGGCAATCCCAAAGCTCCTAGCCGCTAGCCCTTACTCGCTCCGTCATCGAACTCACCAAAGACCTTGGCCAACAGCCAGAACAACATTCCTGACACCATGAAATCCCTGACTCTTCTCGCCGCGCTCGCGCTGTTTGGTGCTTGCAACAGCACCAACCACAACTACAACCAGAAGTCGGGCACGGCGCCGAAAGTTCCTTCCAAGAACGCGCCCAAAGCCCAGCTTCAAGAGGCAGCCATCGAACTGCCACCGCAACCTTCGGCCGTCGAATTGCAACAAAGCGCGGTCAAGAGCATCAACGCCACCAACGCCGATGCCGAGTTCCAAAAGCTGAAAGACGAATTGGGCGGCGGCTAGTCCGGCGCCTTTTCTTCGCGAGCTTTTTTGGCCCGCGCGCGGCGCTTGCACAGCGTCCGCGCGCGGGCCAGTACTTTGGCGAACATGGCAGGGCTCAAACGCCCCGTGCGCGTGTTCAGTTGGCTCGTGTGGTAGCTGGCGATCAAAGCGAACGGGCACGCCGGCGGCGCGAACTCCGCGCCGTGGGCAAAGCGCGGGCGCGGCCGGGGTAGTTGCATGCCCTGCGCCGCCACTAGGTCCAGCGCCGCGTTCCACGCAATCTGACCCAGGCACAAGATCACTGCCGGTTGGAGCGTTTGCAGCAGTTCGCGCTCGAGGAACGGCCTGCAGCGCCGGATCTCCACGGGCGTGGGCCGGTTGCCGGGAGGAACGCAACGCACGACGTTCGTGATCCAAGTGGAGGTCAGCTTCAGCGCGTCCGTGCGGGCGATCGAAACCGGGAGGCTTGCCAGGCCTCCGGCGTGCAAGGCGCTGTACAGGAATACGCCTGCGCCGTCGCCAGTGAATGGGCGCCCCGTTCGGTTGGCTCCGTGAGCGCCGGGGGCGAGGCCCAAGACGACCAATCCGGCCTTGGCATCGCCGAAGCCTGGAACGGGCGCAGCCCAGTAGCTTTTCGGATCGAATCGCGTCCGTGCGTGCGCTACCTGCTCGCGCCATGTGACCAGGCGCGGGCACGCGCGGCAGCCCGCCAATTCGCTCTGAAGTCGGCTCAGGCCTGACGATTGCGCGCCCACGACGTTCGCCTAGTTCGCGGTTTGACGCAGGCGCGTTCCAGGGACGAATACGGCCAAGAGCGCGATGCCGACCAAGAAACCTCCGACGTGCGCCCACCAAGCGACTCCGCCGGCCCCGGCAACTCCACTGGCGACCTGCATCCACAACCAAAGGCCCATGAACATCACGGCCGGGACCTGGAACGTCATGAGCAGAATGGGAATAGGCAGGAGCGCAACTACCCGCGCCCGAGGGTAGAGCACCATGTAGGCGCCCATGACGGCTGCGATGGCGCCGGAAGCGCCGATGGTGGGGATGGGCGAGGCGCGCATGGAAAGCGTGTGCACGACGCCAGCCAGCACTCCGCCGACTACGTAGAAAAGCAAGAACCGCACACGACCCAGACGGTCTTCCACATTGTCCCCGAAAATCCACAGGGTCCAGACGTTGCCGATCAGGTGCATCCAGCCGCCGTGCAGGAATTGGCTGGTGACATAGGGCCAAGGCTCGGACAGGAACGCGCCGGCCGTGCCCGTCACGCCCGCTTGCGTGTACCGTTCGGGCACCACGCCGCAGCGCAGCACCAAACGTTCCACCTGGTCGGGGGAAAGACTCAGTTCCCACAGGAAAATCACCACGTTGGCTCCGATCAAGAGCAGCGTCACCAGCGGCAGGCGGCGGTGGGGGAGCGTGTCTCGCAGGGGAATCACGGCCCGGATCCTACGAGGACGAGGGGGCTGTTGCGATGGTGCCGGGCCACTGGTGCGCGGCTGGTCCCCATTCCAAGCACGCCCGCGCCCATGGCCCCCCTGGCCTGCTTCCGCAGTACGAACAGCACGCCGAACTCGTACTATCCGCTCCCATGGCACGTCACGCGCGGCACAGACGGATTCCTTCTTCCATGCTTGGGCCGGGGGCGCTCACTGCCCCCGCTGGCGCGGAACCGACTCGACTGCGCTGCACCCGCTACCAAGCCGGAGGCATCGAAGTTGCGGAAGGCGCGCAACTGGAGCAGTGCGGCGCGCTTTCCAGCGGTGCGCGCAATGTCTGGCTCGAAGTGGTGGGGCTGGGCAGCGTAGCCCTATTCCAAGACTTGCAGTCCAAGTTGCGCGTGCCCTTCTTGGCCTTGGAAGAAGTGCTTACCAATGCCATGCGGCCGCGTTGTGAGGTGCTCGAAGATGGGTTGTTCCTGATCCTGCCCCAACCCGCGTCCAGCGGAGCGCTCGAAATCCACACGCTGGGGTTGTTCTTGCGCGGCCAAACCTTGATCACCTTCCAGTCCAAACCGGGCCCCTTCTTCGACGAACTGCACCAACGATTGCGAGATGCCAGCAGTCGCGTACGCTCCCAATCGATCGACTACTTGATGTACCGCATCATCGACCTGGTGGTGGATCGCCTGTTCCCGGTGATCGACCCGCTCGCGCAGCAGCTCGAAAAGATCGAAACCGAAGCTACCACCAAGCCCTCGCCCCTAGTGTTGCGCCGGCTGTATCTGCTCATCCGCGAGGTGCGTTCGCTGGAGCGCATGCTTTTGCCCTTGCGCGACTCCATTGCTTCGGCACGCCACGGCGGGCATTCGATGATTCAGCCAACCACGGAACCGTTCCTGCGCGATGTCCAGGACCATGTGGCGATTTTGGCCGAGTTGTGCGCCCACTACAGCGCGGTGGGTCGCGAAATTCGCGAACTGGTCCACGACGAGCTCAATCTACGCCTCAACCAGGCCATGCGCCTGCTGACGGCGGTGACCGTGATTTTCATCCCGCTCAGTTTCGTAACCAGTTTGTACGGAATGAATTTCAAGTGGATGCCAGAGCTGGGCTGGCGCTATGGGTACTTCGCGGTCCTGGCCGTTTTGGGCGTGGCGGCATTGCTGTTGGTGTTGTACTTCAGGCGCATCGGATGGTTGAGCGCAGGCAGCCCGGGCTCGGATGAAAGCACTGTGGAAGAGAGCGCGCCTGCCCAGACCGAGCGATCCCGGGGATCGAACATCGAAAGCCGCTAGAATTCGTCGCGCAGGTTCCTAGGAGAACACTCCACAAGTGGAGAATCTTCCCAGGAGGGAGTAGTTCGTGAACGCCAAGCAGGGGGAGCAAGGGGACGCTGGTGCCGCAAACACGCGGCCGCGCTTTCGTCGCTTCGCTCTTGGCGCAGCGCTGGTGTTCCTGGTCCTCATGCTGGGCGTGGCCGGCCTGTGGGCCGGGCGGCTCCAGATCCTCGCGCCGCGCATCAGCGCGCATTTGGTCGCGCGGGCCAAAGACTTGGGCGGCACGCTACAAATTGGTTCCTGGAGCGGGGATTGGACGCGCAACGTCGCGGCCCAGGACTTGGCCTGGACGCACGCCTCGCATCGCCTGGCCCAAGCGCGGATCGATGCGCTCCAAGTTTCGATCAAGCCTTGGAATTGGCTGCGCGGCGATGCGGCCGTGGTCGAATCCGTGCGCGCGCAGGGCGCCC
>JAKFYL010000153.1 GCA_021730845.1 Planctomycetota bacterium
GTGTCCCCCGGCCCATGGGCCGGGGGACACGTGCGACCGAGCGCTGGGCGCGGCCGCGGCAGGTCCTTGCCTTGTTTTCTCGCACCTCGCGCTCTCCTTGACACCGCGTGAGCGGCGCATGGAGCCAGCGGTGGGAATCGAACCCACAACCGCCTGATTACAAATCAGGTGCTCTGCCATTGAGCCACGCTGGCGGATCCCTAGGGGCTCCCGTTCAGGAGCCTAGAGCCACCGCGCGCCACGGCCAAGCCCTGGTTTGGTGGAACCAAGCTGCGTCGGAGTCCGAACCCCCGCACCGGTCAGCGCGTGGATAGGGAGGGAGCATGCTAGTGCCAACTTCCCCCACGTCAAGGCCCAGACCGAAAATCCGTGCCGAGGGAGGCCAGAGCGGGCCAGGCCCCCCCTAGAGCTGGGCAAGCCCGCGCAGGTAGTGCTCGAAGGCCGAGTGCATCTGGGCCAGGGAATCTCCGCCGAGCTTGCTGCGCAGGGCGCGGGCGAGTTCCAGGGCCACCATGGCCTCCCCCACCACGCTGGCCGAGGGCACGGAGGTCACGTCCGAGCGCTGGTAGGTCGCCGGGGTCGCTGCGCCCGATTCGAAATCCATACTTGCCAGGCTGCGGCGCAGCGTGGGGATCGGTTTCATGGCCACGCGGACGATCAAGTCCTCACCGTTGGTCAAGCCGCCTTCCAGCCCCCCGGCGCGATTGCTGCTGCGCGCAAAGCGACCGAATGGGCGGGTGTCGCCGGCCTCGCGGTTCACGATCTCATCGTGCACCTTTGAGCCGCGCAGCCGCGCAGCTTCGAAACCCAGGCCGATTTCGACGCCTTTCATGGCCGGAATCGAAAACAACGCCGAGCCCAAACGCGCCGTCAAGCGCTGCGCGGGATCGACATAACTGCCCAGCCCCGGCGGCACGCCCGTGGCGCGCACTTCGAAAATTCCGCCCAGCGTATCGCCGGCGTTGCGCGCGTCTTCCACGGCCGCTCGCCAGGATGCTTCTTGCTGCGCGTCCAGGCCTTGGAATGCGCTCGCGCTGCGCAGCGCGCGGCGCTCGCTACCGGCGGCTTCGAAAGCGTCGTTGCGCGCGGCCAAGCCGCCGAGCTCGCGCACGTATCCGAACACTTCGATGCCGAATTCGTGCAGCAATTGCCGAGCTGCGGCCCCCAAGGCGACACGCATGGCGGTTTCGCGTGAACTGGCTCGCTCGAGCACCGCGCGCGCGTCGCGCACGCCTAGCTGCTGGCATCCGGCCAGATCGGCGTGACCGGGGCGCGGGCTGCTGGGATCGGGCAACTTTTCGAGAGTGGCGTCTTTGTTCTCGATGGCCAGGGCGAGCGGCGAACCCAGGGTCATTCCCGCGCGCAGACCTCCCAGCACATGCACGCGATCGCGCTCGATTTGCATGCGTCCCCCGCGCCCGAACCCGGCTTGGCGCCGCGTAAGTTCCTCGTCGATCAGGGCCACGTCCAGCGCCAGACCGTAGGGCAAGCCCTCCAGGATCCCCACTAGGGAGTGGCCATGGGATTCTCCCGCGGTGGTCCAGCGCAGTTCGGTCACGGCTTGCTCGGCTGGTCCGCAGAGTAGCCCAGCGAGCGCAATTGCCGCAGCAATTCGTCCGAAGTCGCCGGAGGACGGCCGGCCGCGGCGCCCGGCGGCACCAGCCCCTTGGACCACACCTCCAAGGCCGCGCCCAGGCTCGCGGCGACATCCGCTTGGTCTTGGATCACATTGGTTCGGCAAGCGGGGTCTTGGCGCAGGTCATACAGTTGGTGCTCGCGGCCCGAGGCTTGGATCAACACGTGCGAAGCGGTGGCCAGGCTGCGCTCTTCCCCCTGCAGCCAAGCATGTGGCGGGTGCTCGAGTTCCTGGCGTGTCAGGCGCCGCCGCTCGCTGAATGACAGAAATGGCTGCGTGGGTTTTCCCGCCAGCACGTCCACCAAGGAGCGTCCGGACATGGGCGCCGTGCTGGCAACGTCCAGCAGTTCCAGAATCGTGGGCTTGAGATCGAGACTGGATACACATTCGCCGTGCACGCCGCGGGGCGGCAAGCTCCCGGGTTGCCCAAGGCGCAGGATCAAAGGTACGCGCAGCTCGCGCTCGTGCAGGAATTCGCCGTGGTCGAACGCGTAGCCGGCCGCGTCGAGCAATTCGGTGAGCGTTTCCCCGTGATCGCTGGTCACGACCACGAGCGTGTCTTGCGCCAAGCCCAAGCGCTCCAATTCGTCCAGCAAACGGCCCACTTGCCGGTCCGCGAAAGCGATTTCGGCGTCGTAGGCGTGTTCCGACTCGCGGCGCGTCTGAGCGCTCCAGCGCGTGGGATCTGCGATGTATTCGCGCTCGCTGGGCAGCTTGGAAAATGGAGCTCCGAACTCCGCGCAGAGTTCCTTGGGCGCCGTATACCAGGTGTGCGGGTCGTACAGATGCACGAAACAGAAAAAGCGCGTTTGATCGCGCTGCGCCAGCCACGCGAGCGCGCGCTCGGTGGTCTGATCGCCAGGTCGTTCCGCCCCGGCGGGCTGATCGTAGTGGCTGAAACCTTGGTCGATGCCCGAACTGGAGTGCAGCGGCACCGCGCTGACGAAAGCCGCGCAAACGAAACCCGCGCGCTGCAAGTCCTCGGCCAAGGTGGAGGCGCTCTCTGGAAGCTGCTCGCCGTTGGCGCGCACGCCCAATTGACTGGGGTACAACGAAGTGAACATGGCTGCGTGGGCCGGCAAGGTCGTGGGCATCACGCTGCGCGCGCGCTCGAAGCGATGCCCCTGGCCGGCGAGTTGGTCCAGGCGCGGCGTCGTCGGCCGCGGATAGCCATAGCAGCTCAAGCGATCGGCGCGCAAAGTGTCGATCGATACGAACACTACGTGCTTGGCGCTGGGCCGGCCTTCTCCCGTGCAGCCCGCGCACACGAAAGCGGCCAGGAACAGTAGGGCAAGTAGCGAGTTCGTCTTCAAGATCAAGTGCCGCCTCTTCGGCATTCCGCTAGCCTAGCGCATGGCCTGCTCTAGCAGTCCGTGGTGAGAGTCGCGTAGCGCGGCGAAGCGCGCGTTCGGCCTGCAAGGAGCGCGACACCGGGACGGCGGAAGCGGCCTTCCTGGCCGCTGAGCACGACCCGACGAGCGCGACGCCGCAGGGTGATCGCGCGCAAAGCCGCAGTAGCTACTTTCACCACGGACTGCTAGGTCGGCCGATCGCCTGCCACGTCGAAGCGCCGCAGCATGGCGCCGCCCGCGCGCAAGAGCCCCAGTGTGATAGCGGCCAGGACGAGCAAGCCTGCCGACACTTGAAGGCCTTGGATCGCGAACGTGCTCCAGTCCAGGGCCATACCCAGTGCAAGGGCGCCCAAGTACACGCCCAGCAGCAATGCTCCAACGAGGCTCGCGACCACCATTCGCAAGAGCAAGAGCACCAAGGCGCGGCCGGTGTAGTGCAGCGCGCCTTCCTGGCCCGGGGTAGGGCGCACGGGGGCGAAGAGCAGCAGGGCATTGTCGATCGCGGCCCAGGCCACGACCCAGATCGGCACCGCGCACAGGGCGCCGAGCAAGCGGATGTCGTATTGATCGAGCCACACGCTGCGCAGAAACGCGGCCAGGGACACGAGCAGGCTCACGAGTAGGGCTTCCGGCAAGATCGTGGCCGCGAACAGCGCCGTCGGGCTCAGCGGCCACGACTTGACTTGATCCATGCGGTCGAGGTCCTCGCGAAAATCGAAGCGCAGTCCCAGACACAAGTACAGCGTTCCCAGGCCCACCACGAACAGCCCGCCAAGCAGGGCTTGGTCCTCTCCGTGGCCGATGACGATCATGCGAGACACTCCGACCAATACCAGCAGCAGCAAGCCCGCCACCGTCAACGTCCCGTGCGCCTTGCGCGCGATGGAGCAAGTCTTGCGCCAAGCCACGGCCCCCAAGGGCCCACGACCGAGCAACCAAGGAATGCGCCAGCCGCTGGAATCGCGCGCTACTTGCGCAGTCCCCATGCCGCCTACAGCCCGGTAGCGGCGCATGCTTTTCGCCACGCTGGCCGAGGTGTCCAGCGACAATTCGCGAAAGTCGACGGGCAAGCGCGCCAGCCCCACGAACACCAGGCACCACGCCAGAGCCATGGGCGCGGCAAAGGTCAGGAATTCGAGCCACGTCGCGGCGCCGACTAGGCGTGCAAAAGGCCACAGCGGCAGGGTCGCGCGCTCTGCGACGCTGCGCGCAACGGGCCAAAAACCGCTCAGCGACGAGGTGCCGAGCCAAGACCCGAGTGTTTCGAATCCCCAGATCAGACCCAGCACGAGCGCGGCGAACAGCACTGCGGCGATGACGTTCAGGGCGCGCAAAGGCAGCTTGGCTAGCCGTGCAGCGAAGCGGTTTTCGGCGTTGCCCGCCAGCAGCGATACACCTTGGGTGAGCAGCGGCAGGAACAGCATGCACAGCAGGATGCCCAGACCCGCGATCCAAGGGCGCTCCGCGCGCCTGGAAAAGACCCCAGCCACGATGATCGAACCGGGCAAGGCGCGCAGCACGCTTGCCATGGTGCGGTAGCGCACCAGATCGGAGCGCTCGATGGGCGCGCTGAGCAAGCGTTCGATTTCATCGCGCGGCAGGTACAAGCCGCGGTGCGACAAGGCGCCCAGGGCCGAAAAGAACGCAAACGCCGCGCCGCCCAGTTGCACGGAAACGCGCAAGGAATCGCCGTCCATGATCCGCCGCGAAGCGCCGCGCTGCGAGAAATACAACCCCACCAGCCACAGCACCAGCGCCAGCAAGCCCAGCAAGACGAACACCGCGCCCTTGGTGGAGCGCGCGCGACGGACCTGCTTGCGCCAAGCGGCAAACGTGCGCAGCACGAACAAGCGGCGCAAGGCGGGCGCGGGCAGGATCAAGACTGCTCCTGCCCCTGCTGCTCGCTCGTTGCGGCCATGAAGATGTCCTCGAGCGTGCCACCGGGGCGTATGGCGGCGCGCGCTTGCTCGAGGGTTCCAGCAAACACCTTGCGTCCGCGGTCCAGGATCAACAGCGTGCTAGCCAGTTCGGCGATCAGTTCGAGTTGGTGCGAGGACAGGATCACCGCGGTTCCAGCGCGCGCGAGTTCGCGGATGGCCTCCTTGGCCGAACGGATCCCGCGCGGATCTAGGCCCGACAGCGGCTCGTCCAAGAGCACGAGCCTGGGCCTGGGCAGCCAGGCGCAACAGAAGGCCAACTTTTGGCGCATGCCGCGCGAAAGCTCGCCGCCCAACGCCGAGCGCTTGTTCGCCAATTCGAAGCGTACGAGAAGCTCCTGGGCGCGACTACGCCAGTCGCGGACCCGGTACAGCCCCGCCGTGAATTCCAAGTGTTCCTCGACCGTGAGCGCATCGAACGGCTCTGGGTCGTCTCCGACCCAGCACAGGTTCCCTTTGGCTTGCACCTCGAAACGCGCGATGTCGAAGCCACACACGTGCACGGCTCCGACTTGGACCGGCAAGATGCCGACGATCGAGCGCAGCGTGGTGGTCTTGCCTGCGCCGTTGGGTCCCACCAGCCCGAGGACCTCGCCGGGCCCGACCTCGAAGGACAGCTCGCGCACGGCCGGCTTGCCAGCGTAGTCCTTGGAGAGTCGGTCGACCACGAGCACGGGCGCCGGCCGAACGTCCGGTTGCCGGGGGCCAAGATCGTCAGGCGCAGGTCTCTCGGCATCCAAGCGCCGAAAAACCTACTACGGGCCGATGGAGAAATGAAGCGCGTTCGATCTGTGCCCCGCGCTGGGCGCAGCCGGGTCGCGACTCCAGTACTGGGCCCACACGGGCGCGCCCAGCACGAGGCTCGCATCGACTTGGCTGGCGATGTGCGCGTTGAAATCGACCAGCAAGGCTCCCGAGCAGTCCAAAGGAGAGGCGTTGCCGCCCGAATTTTGGAGTCCCACGTTCCCCACGGGCGCCGCCAGGCAATGGAAGGACGATCCCAAGGGCAGGAGTTCGCTGCCCGAGGTGCTGTACAAGAGCAGGCCCAGTTGCTGGCTCGTCGACTGGGTGGTGCGAATCACGAACGCCGCACCGCCCTGGGCACTGGGTGTGCCTTCGAATTCCAACGCACCTGGGCAACCGAGGCTGGACTTGGTCACCGGGCAATACACGACGGGCACGCTGGGAGCGCAGCGCAGCGCGAACACGTCGAAGAAGTTGTTGGTGTCCGAGGGTCCAAAAGGCATGACACTGCCGAACGCAAACGTCAGCGCGTCGGCCGACAGCCCGCAAACGTTGTTCTCGCCTGGGCTGGCCACGTGACCCACGAGCTGGGTGGTCACGCCCTCGCGCACATTGCGCAGGAACAGCCGCCCGCCCTGCGTCGGTGTCTCGAGCAAGTTGGTGGCGGTGCTGTGGAACACGACGAACTCCCCGCCAGCGGACAGCCGCGGCACGCCCAACGCGGTCTGGTTGGCCTGTTGCCCGCCTGGACCTAGGTTGGCGCGGAGCGTGCGCTTGGTCAGGCGATCACGCACGAACACGTCGTGGAAACCGTTGCTGTCCCCGATGACCAAGTTCGTGGCCCGGCTGAGGAAAGCCACGAAGCGCCCGTCGGCGGAAATCACGGGATCCTCGCTGTCGTGGTTGGCGCTGGTTTGTGTGATCGAAAGCGATACGCGCTCGACTGCCGCGCTGGCCAAGTCGTACACGAAGACATCGTCGCGGCCGTTGGTGTCGCCCGGAACCAAGTTGCTGGCCCGGCTGGCGAAGGCCACGAAGCGCCCGTCCATCGAAAGCGCCGGCTCGAACAAAGCGGGCAAATTGGGTTCCACGCCCGCTTGTCCCAGCACGCGCACGGTCGTACCAGCGAAAACGTCGCGCACGAACACGTCGCGCCACGGTGAAGTCTTGCCGGGAACGAGCAGCGGGGAATCACTAGTGAACGCCACGAGGTTTCCCGCTCCGGATATCGATGCGTGGCCCATGGCGATGGTATTGCCCGTCTGCGGAATGGGAGTGCCATCCGGTTTGACGGTGGCCAAACGCAACGTACCGGTCGTAAGGTCCTTGTGGTACACGTGGCCACCGAGAGCGCCGGCGTTCTGCGACGAGCTCATGAACGCCGCGTGGTTGCCGTCCGCGGACAGTGTGAGCAGGAACGCGCCGCCATCCATCGTCAGACCGTCGGACAAGGTGTCGATTTGCTGCTTGTGGCCGCTCTTGAGGTCATGCAGGAACGCGTGGTAGGTCAAACCCGTGTGCTGCAGGTAAGCGACGCGCTGACCGTTCGCTGATAGACTGGGCTCGAATCCGCCTAGGGCTGTCAGGCCACTGGGGTCGCCTCCGACGTACTGGATGTCGCACTGCTGGGGCCAGAGCGGGGGGACGAGAACTGCGGCCCATAGTCCAGCAAGCGCGCTGGATCGGAACGAGCCGCGAACCGGCATCCGATTCGATTTCCTGCTCGAAGTTGTCTGCATGGCGGGATCGCGAGAATACCCGCGAAAGAGCGGCACTGTGGCGCTGGGGAGGGTGTTGGGACCAGGAGTGCTAGCCCCGGGCGAAGGA
>JAKFYL010000213.1 GCA_021730845.1 Planctomycetota bacterium
TGGGTGTTCTGGTTCCTGTTCATCGGCTTCGCCATCAAGGTGCCGGTGTTCCCGTTCCACACCTGGCTGCCCGACGCGCACGTCGAAGCACCCACGCCGATTTCGGTCATCCTGGCCGGCATTCTGCTCAAGCTGGGCGGCTACGGAATGATGCGCGCGTGCTTCCCGATCGTGCCTGACGCGTTCCAACATTTCGCGTTCGCGCTCGGTGTCTTGGGCGTGATCAGCATCGTGTACGGGGCTTTCGTGGCCTTGGGCCAGACCGATTTCAAGAAAATGGTGGCCTACAGCTCGGTCAGCCACATGGGCTATGTGCTTCTTGGCATGGCGGCTATGACCGAGTGGGGCATGAGCGGCGCCGCCTTGCAGATGTTCAACCACGGCACGTCATCGGCCGCGCTGTTCTTGATCGTGGGCGTGGTCTACGACCGCGCGCACCACCGCGACCTGAACGGATTCGGAGGACTTTCCCAGGTCGCGCCGCGCTACTGGGCCCTGACCACGCTGGGATTCTTTGCCGCCATCGGCTTGCCCGGCCTGGCCGGTTTCGTATCCGAAGCCATGACCTTGGTGGGGGCTTTCAATTCTCCGGATGGCAGGTTCAAGGCTCTGGTCCTGATTTCGATGCTCGGCATCGTGTTCACCGCGGCCTTCCTGCTCTGGGCCATGCAGCGCGTGTTCCTGGGCCAACTCAATCCCAAGTACAAGGACTTCCAGGAGATCAACGCGCGTGAGCTGGTGTGCCAGGTTCCGCTGCTCTTTTTGTGCATCGTGCTAGGCATCCTGCCTTGGTACCTGCTCGACTGGATGGAGCCCAGCATTCGGGGGCTGGTCGGACTGCTCACGGCCGCGGCCGGTAGCTAGGACCGCGCGCGATCATGCAGCAAGCCTACATCGACGGACTGCGCGCCATTCGGCCGGAAATCGCGCTCGTAGCGACCTCGTTGGTCGTGCTGGTGGCCGATCTAGTCACCAAGGGCCGCGACTCTAGGCGCATGGGCTGGCTCACGCTCGCGGGCCTGGCCGCGACCGCATGGATGCTCGTCGGGCAGTCGAACTCGCCGCGCGAAGTCGTGCTGGGCATGGTCGCGATCGATCGGTTCGGCGGCTTCTTCAAGCTGTTCACCGTGCTTTCCCTGGCCGTGGTGACGCTGTTTCTGCTCAACGACCGGCGCGAGCGCAAGCACGGCATCGGGGAGTATTACTTCCTGCTCCTGGGCGCGGCCATCGGCATCTTCTTCATGGTCAGCACCAATCACTTGTTGCTGATGGTGCTAGGGCTGGAGCTCTTGAGTTTGGCTTCTTACGCCTTGGCGGGTTTCCACAAGTCCGAGCGCAAGTCGGCGGAAGCCTCCATGAAGTACGTGATCTTCGGAGGGCTATCGACCGGGATCATGATCTACGGCATGAGCCTGCTATACGGGCTCACCGGGACGCTCGATTTGGCGCGCATGGCCACAGGCAGCGAGCTCGCCAGCCAGATCAGCGCCAACCCGCTGCCGGTGGGGCTTGCGCTGTCGCTCATCCTGGCCGGATTCGCCTACAAGATCAGCGCCGCGCCGTTCCACTTCTGGACGCCGGACGTGTACCAAGGCTCGCCCACGCCAGTGACCACGTTCCTAGCCGTTGGTTCCAAGGCCGCAGGTTTCGGCGCCCTGGTGCGCTTCTTGGGCGCGCTTTTCCTCAACGACGAAGTGCAGGGCGCTGTGCGCGAATACGGCGGCCGCATCGGCTTGCTGCTGGCGCTGGTCGCGGCCGTGACCATGACCCTGGGGAATCTCGCGGCCATGGGACAGTCCAGCCTCAAGCGCATGCTGGCGTACTCGTCCATCGCCCACGCTGGCTATGTGCTCGTGGGGCTGGCCTGCATGTCGGAAGCGGGCTTCCAGTACGCGCTGTTCTATCTGGCGGCCTACTACTTCATGAACCTAGGCGCATTCGGGTTCCTGCTGTACTTCGAAGGTGTCACCGGAACCGACAGCATCGACAGCCTCAAGGGCCTGGGCTTCCGTGCGCCGCTCATCTCGATCGTGATGGTCGCTATTCTCGTCAGCTTGACTGGCTTGCCTCCGACCGTCGGCTTTTACGGCAAGTACTTGCTGTTCGTGGAAGGCTGGAACAGCGATCTAGGCTGGCTGGTGCTGATCATGGCGCTCAACAGCGTGGTCAGCCTGTTCTACTACTTCCGCGTGGCCAAGGCCTTGTTCCTGGCGGCCGAATCGCGCCGTCAAGTGCCCAAGCACCCGGTGCTGGTGGGAATGGTGGCTGCTCTGGGCCTGGCTACGGTGTTGTTCGGAATGTACACGGCGCCGATCGAAGACTGGGCCAAGGGCAGCATGGACCTGCTGCAAATCTGGACCGGCCAGGGTTAGCCCGAGGCTGGCAGCCGGGGCCGGTTCTCGCCCGTGCCCATTGAGACTCTGGTATCCTGGATCGTATGTACTTCGCAGCCATTGGAATGACAGAAATCCTGGCCGTCGCCCTAGTCGCGGGCGTGGTGTACTTCTTGGTCATGCGCGGCAAGAGCGGCTGAGGCACGGCGCGCTAAGCGCGCAGAGCCTCGTGCAGGCTCGCCTCCACACCGTCCCTCGACTCTCTCCGCTTAGGGCGCCCTTTGGGCGCGGATCCACAGTGATCCTGTGTCCTTGACGGCCTTCCACGTGGCCCAATCGGCGTAGCACTCGCTGGGTTTGAAGTCCGCAGCATTTCCCGGACCGCGCGAGTCGCGAACGCGTTCCATTTCCACGGCGGCGAAGCCTGCAGCTTGGAACGCCGACGTCCATTGGTCCTGGCTCAAGCAGTGCATGTTCACACCGCAGATCTTGGGCCAGACTGCCGTGCCCGAGTTCTCGGCGAAGTAGTCGAGCACGACGTCGGCCCGGGCGTTCGGCTTGAGCACGCGCGCGAGTTCTCCCAGTGCCTTGGACAAGTCCACGGCGTAGTACAGGGCTTCCATGGAGAACGCTCGATCGAACTTTCGCTCGGGGAACGGCAAGCGCTCGAACGGCGCAACTTCGTAGCGCGCTCGAATCGTCAAGCGGTGCTCGCTCTCCGCCTGGGCGATCATCGCCGGGGACACGTCGATCCCGATGGCGGATATGCCTGGTTTGGCCTGGGCCAAGAGCCGCGTGGCCCAGCCGCTGCCGCAGCCTAGGTCCAAGAAGCTCTCGCCGGGTTTGGCGTCCATGCGCGCCAGCACCTGGCGCACGACATCCCCGTGCTCTAGTTCCATCCCGCTGTGGCGACCCTGGTGGGCCCAGGAATCGAAGGTCTTGGCAAGCAGTTCGTGGGTCACGGCAACGGGGCGCTAGGGGTGCTGGAGCGAGGGCAGGATACAGTACCTCGTTCTTAGCTCCATGTCGTCCAGCCCAGTTGCTAGCTCCAAGTCCCAGCCTCCGATCTCACGGGGCGTTGTGAGCGAGCGCCATCCGTTCAAACACAAGTTGAACGCCTGGCGCAAGCGCTCGCCGCTCAATCCCTATTGGATCGAACTGCGCTGGCTGCGCAAGGCGGGCGAACAACTGGCGCCCCATGCGCACGGATTGCTGCTGGATGTAGGCGTGGGAGAGCGGCCCTATGGCGGGCTGTTCGCGCAGCATGTGAGGCGTTACATCGGCCTGGAATACCCGCCCATGGCTGACAATTTGAGTCCGGGTATCTGGCAGCGCCTGGAGCGCATTCGCGGCCTCATCGACGTTTGGGGCGACGGTCACCGGTTGCCTTTCCGGGCCCAATCGGTGGACACGGTGCTGTCGATCGAGGTGCTCGAGCACGTTCCCGATCCAGACGAATTCGTGGCCGAGTTCGCGCGCGTGCTCAAGCCCGGAGGCACGTTGATGATCACCGTGCCGTTCATGGCGCCCTTGCACCAATTGCCTTTCGACTTCTATCGGTACACACCCGGTGGGCTTCAAGCGCTGCTCACTCGCAACGGTTTTAGGGTCGAGTCGATCGAATCGCGCGGCAATACGGCCTCCGCGGCGGGCGTGGCGTTGACGCATTGGATCATGCGCTGCATGGGAGCCAAGAGCTTTCATCACGACGGCAGTGTGGTGCTCAGCCGCTGGCGCGCGCCGTTCATCCTGCCCCTCTTGGCGCTGGTGCAGATGTTCTTCGCCGTCGTCGAGCGCTGGACCAAGGACCAGGCGTTGTGCCTGGGCTATGTCGTACGCGCCAAGCTGGCCACCAACTCGTCCAGCGTTCGAAGCACGACTTCCCAGTCGTAGTTGGCCTCGACGAAAGCCCGCGCCGAGCGGCCCAGTTGCCTCGATTTCTGCGGATTTTCCAGCAAATCCACGATTGCACTCGCCTGTTCCTGGGCCGAATTCGCCAGCAGAAAGTGAGTTCCCGCTTGGGCCTCCACACCTTGCGTTGCGGAAGTCGTGCCCACGACCGGCAGCCCCATGGCCATGGCTTCCAGGACCTTGTTTTGGATGCCGCGCGCGATGCGCAGGGGCGCTACGGATACGCTGGCCTTAGCTAGCCAGTCGCGCGTATCGGCCACGAAACCGGTGACTTCGACGCCCGGCGTGCGCGCCAGATCGAGCACCGCCGGCACCGGCCGCGAGCCGACGATGGCCAGGCGTGCGTTCGGGCGACGCTGGCGGATCAAGGGCAAGATCTCGTTCACGAAGAACACGCAGCCGTCGACGTTGGGCAAGTAATCCATCACGCCCACGAACACGAGCTGATCGGGTTGAGCCTTTTCCGGCTGCGGGCGATAGAACTCCAAGTCGACACCGTTGCGGAGCACAAGCGAGCGCGCACCCGGGATTTCGCGCTGAAAAATAGCCTGTTCCAGCGGCGTGCACAGCACGTTGGTGCTCGCACGCGCGGCAATGCGACGCTCGAACGCAAGCAGCGTGCGGTGCTCGCGCGCGTACACCCAGCGCATGGGAAACGAGCTGCGGCGCGAGTACTGGAGCCACTTGTCCGAGTCGAGCTCGGCCATGTGCATGACCCGCGGCAGCGCATCGAGGTGCTCGAAGAAGGCGCCCATGGAGGAGGAATAGGCATAGGCCAGGTCCGCCTTGGGAACGGCCTGGTCCACGAGCGCTTGCAGCGCAGCGGAGCCGTAGACTCCCAGTGTCATCGGACGCTGCCCCAGCAGCAGCGGCAAGGAGCGCAACTTGGCCGCTCGCGCGCGAAAGGGCACGGTCTGGGTGCGTATGCCGCGGCGCTCGAGCTCGGCTGCCGCTTGTTCGTCCTCACGGTCGTGGGCGAAAGCGATGCAATGCACGTTGTGCGAACGCGCCAGGCGCTCGACGATTTTCCAGGTCGTGATCTTGTCGCCGCGGTTGGGCGGGTAGGGCACGCGCTGGGAGAGAAACAGGATCTGCAAGGCCGGCAGAACGTAGCGAGAAGGATGGGCCCAAGCCAGATCCTGGGAGACGGGCTGAGCCTCCGGACCCATTCGCCCGCACCGTGGCACGCTCAAGTCACGCGCATTCATGTGGAGAACGGTAATTACTTGGCGACTACCAGCGAAACGACCAAAGTGAAGGTGAAGAAGGACTTGCCGCCAGATGGAGAAATACCCGACCCCCGCTACCCGTTCATGTCCAAGACGGAGGCTACTGGCCGCGATCTTTGTGGCCAGTGCACCCGGGAAAACGCAGCGTCGAGCGACACGCCGCGGTTGCACGACTGGAACTCGCAACCCCGGCGGCCGTGGGACCTCTAGGGCGCGGCATCTTGGTAGACGGAGAACTGGAGAGAGTGTGAGGGCCGCGTCCTTGCCCGAGTGCCCCCCCTCTGCGTTTGGCAAACGAGCCGTGGGATTGCACCCAAACCAGAGAGCGGGCATCATCGAGCATGCGATGACGACATTCGAGCACCACGTACGGTCCCTCTACCAGTCCCTGGGCGGCGAACGGGGTGCCGAAGCGCTCGATCCAGGCGACTCGTACTATGTCGACATCCTCGAACGCAGTCTGTCGCGCGACCCGATCAGAGCGTTGGCCGACTCGATCTCACTGGCGTCGTCGGAAAGCGTTAATCTTCTGACGGGTTTCCGTGGCAACGGCAAGAGCACCCAGCTGCGCCGACTCAAGCAACTGCTCGAAGAACAAGGCTGCACGGTGTTCCTAGTCGACATGCAGCGCTACGTGCTGCTCACCAAGCCCATCGAGCTGAGTGATTTCTTGCTCTCGCTGATGGCCGCTCTGGCGGAATCGGTGAAGCGGATGGGGCTTGGCGAGCCGTTGACGCAATCGTACACGGAACGCCTGCGGGCGTTCTTCCAAAGCGAGGTCCAAATCGAAAGCCTCGAGCTCGACGGCGGCATCGGCAAGATCGGAACGAAACTCCAGACAGATGCCGGATTCAAAGCGAAACTCCAGAACGCTTTGCGTGACCGCGTTACCCGGCTCGTGGAAGACGCTCGAGCTTTTGTTGTCGAGATCGTGGGATATGTTCGAAAGTCGAGTAAAGAGCCCAATAGGCGCGTAGTGCTCCTTGTAGACTCGATGGAGCAGTTGCGCGGTCCTTCCCTGGCGGGCCCTGGAGATTCAGCGCAGTCAGATTCGTGGCAAGTCTATTCCAGCGCCGTGACTTTGTTCTCGGGTGAGGCGTCCAATTTGCGCTTCCCGCAACTGCACATTGTCTACACCGTGCCGCCGTACCTGGTTTCGCTTGCTCCCAATGTAGCCCGCAGTTTCGGAGCCAGCACGTTGGTAATGTGGCCCAACCTCCATGTCCGCACGCGAGCGGGCACGCCCGATCCCGATGGCCTGGGGTTGATGCAGGAAATCGTCAATCGCAGGTATGCGGACTGGCGCAGCATTGCCTCCGTCGAGGCCCTGCAGCGCGCGGCCCTATCCTCGGGTGGCGACCTGCGCGATTTCTTCCGGTTGTTGCGTGATGCACTGCTCAGCCTACTCGACGCACAACGCAAGCACGGGACTACAGAGCTCGACGCGACGATGCTCACGGACGCTGAGCAACGGCTGCGAAACGAATTTGGCTTTCTATCTGAGTCGGACCGTCGCTGGCTGACGAAGATTCACGACACGCACGATCCGTCGCTGGATTCCAACGACCGGTTCGTGGACCTGGCGCGTTTCTTCGACAGCAACATGATCATGAACTACATCAATGGCGAGCCGTGGTATGACGTCCACCCGCTGCTGGCAGCTGAGCTTCAGAGCCAGGCGTCGCGCGGCGCGTCTCGAAGGCGCGAGCGGAAGCGCAAGCGTTGACCAAGACTCTTTCTCTCACAATCGCGGGCGAAGAAGAGTGGCTGCGGTTCAAGCAGCACTTGGAGTGGAACCCGCATTTCGCGCTGTTCTTCGTGTTCAGCGACAGGCCCCTGGTCACGCGCGTGTTCCGCGACCGCCTGGCTGATATTCATCGTGCACGAGTGACGCGCCTCGAACGCCTGGACCCGGCGACGCCGGAAGAGCTTCTCAAACACTTGCTCCCCACGCTGCTCCACCCACCTGGACATGTGCGTGATCAACGCGCTCCGACCTGGCTTGACTTGAG